>JBILVK010000210.1:0-3423 GCA_044370475.1 Bacteroidia bacterium | reverse complement strand
CTACGTTATTTGAATTATAAAATGCGTTTAACACATTCTCATTTTCACATACCTAAATACTTCCATTATAGCAATCCTATAAAGGGTTTGCAAGGTTGCGGGGCAGGTTACCGCTTCTCCTTCAATGGGAAGGAGAAGGACAACGAAACTTATGGTGAAGGTAACGAATATGATTATGGGTTTAGGATTTTTAATCCTAGATTAGGTAGATTTTTGAGCATTGATCCTTTGACAAATATTTACCCGGAACTTACACCTTTTCAGTATGCATCAAATACACCTATTTGGGCGATTGATATTGACGGATTGGAGGCTTATCCAATTTCAAGAGATTGGAATGCTGACGATCTAGCTAATTTTGGAAATTTTATTACTGAAGAGACAGCAAGGATTAGGAAAGCTGAGGATAATGGTAATGTTAATTCATATACAGTTTATGATTGTTCAGATTTAGTGATTTCCATTTATGTTCGATATGCTATGGCAAATGGATTACCTATTACTTTAACTCGTTATAAAGATTTTTCAAAATATAGCTCTTCAGACAAAGAAGGTATTGATCAATGGGACCCGGCCGACCCTGAAGGCTCTAAGTTACGATTTGAAACCTACGTTAGGGAAATGACAAATACTGCAACTCTAAGAATAGATATGGTTAGTATTTCAGCAGATCAAGCTGGCCCTGGTGATGCTCAAGTAACAAAAACCCATGCAATGCTTATCAGACCAACTTTAGATATTGATAATCCAACACAAAGTAATCTGCGTCATCATTACGTGGATGCCAGTCAAAACTCTCTTGATGGACCAGGTGGATTAGGCGGAACATTTATTAGAACCCCATTCGACGGTCCAACATTTCAAACCAACCTTTTTCGATTCAGAGAAATTGCTAATGTGGCAAAACCAAAAAACCAAATTAATGAAATTCAATCGAGGCCGCTAGGTCCGATTCCAGTTGACATTAAACCGCTTGAACTTAAGCAAATTAAAAGTCCATATATACCCAAACGATGAAAAAGCAGTCAATATTTACTAGCCTAGCTCTGCTGCTATGCTTTGCGATTTTTGCTCAAAAAATGCAAAAACAGAAAACCAATTATAGAATATTTATTAATGGCAGAATTGAAGAGCGTACATTCAAAGTGCATTTCTTAAAAAATGGAAAAGATATTACAAATAAATCTGCGGTGGCCTTTGCTATTTGTTTGTACAAAAACTCTACAGACAGCACTTCAATTATATTGAGAAATGGAATGCAATTCACATGTTGGTCCCACGCAATTAGCAATAAAATTCCTCCAATTTTTTATGATAGTGTGTGGAACTTGCTTCCTAAAGGCGAATACAAAATCTACCTTAAGAATCTTAGTGCTGATGAAAACAATTTATCTAAGGAAGGCCCTTTATCTTACTATATGTATAAATACTATGCGGGTATTGCAATTAAAAAGGATTAAAGGCAAGTTTCATTCCTTTGGAATTATTTCAAGTTCTTCTGGCAATAGATATTACTTAATTTAACAAGAGAGGAAACCATACCAAACTAAATTCTATTTTAAAATTTAGAGTTAATCAGTTTACAAAACGACAAGACTATAATTTATTATTAGATGTATGCCAGTTCGAAGGTTTTGCATTAAAAAAAATGAATTATTACCACATCGTATTGATTAACCAATTCTATTTACCAAAAAGCAATTGGAGAGTGCAGTTGATGGAAAAATCAATTACAAAGGCCACTTTTTGAAAGTAAAATTTTTATCCTATTGTTTTGTTCTGAAAATACATAAAATGGATGCTTTGGCAAAGACTTAGTTGATCTCCCATCTTGCAATGGAAGCACCGAATTGTATTTGTTCATTTCTACTACTTCAACTGAACCTTGACAAAATGAAACAGAATTAGCATAAACGTATTCAACAATATATCTTCCAATCTTCTTGGTTTTTTTTTCAAACGGTCTATTTTGCTCAATTACAGTTTGGTAAAAATTGTATTCTACCATTTCTCCTTTATTGTTGGTTATAGAATCTATAGAAATTACTCCAAAAATACAATAATAGAATGGCCAATTATTTGGATTATTTGATAATACCACTTCGTTAATTACAGCCCTTAAATCCAATTCATTAATACTGTCCTTTTTCGGCACAAAAAGATTTAACAACCTTCCATTTTTGTAAATCAGATTTACAAACCAACCAGAAGTTCTTACTTGCTTTTCTAGAACAATTGTTTTCAAAAACATCAATCGTCCTTGGGTTGAATAGTATTCTTTTGTAAAGCCTGTAACTCTTATTTCTTTGAACATGCAAGAGGAAAGGAAAATTAATAATATAATTATAAATTGATTACTTTGTATAATTTTCATAGATTATTTAGATTTTTTTTTAATCGATTCCTGGCAAATTTTCGTTTTTGTCAAGTTCTAAACTCCCCATTCCAGAGCCCCTACCAGTTTTTAAAGGATCAGGTTTATTCTTAACATCAAATGTTTCCCCAGAAATATCACCTTGTTGCATAGTTCCTTTTGAATTAAATCTCAAAATGCCTCCAGGGTTATTTAAAATAGATTTATTTAAAACCTCATTGATATTTTGTAGGTTGACTCCTGGACCTATTCCGTATCCATTTGTGTACTTCATAATTCCTACTGCATCATCTGCATCATCTGCAAATGATAAATGTAAACCCTCATGAATTCGTTCCCGCCAAGTAGAACGACTACCTCTAATATAAATATTTGCATTGGAGGCTGTAAACCCTCCAACATCCCGTGGATTTTCAAGACCCCCTAAATCTTTATATTTCTGTTCAAAATCTTCATCACTATCAAATGAAGAATATGAACCATGGACTGACATTCCCAACATCTTGGTTGCCTCTTTATTTTTCAATTGAGCGTCTTCAAAAGTTCCACCTTCAAATAATTGAAATTGTATTACTATATTATATTTAATTCCAGTTGAATTACTAATTGCCTCCAAGTGTGAGGTAATTATATTTTGGTTAAAGTCATCTTGCAAATTGTGAATTTGTTCCACAGATATAGCTCCAGGTCCTTTAGTTACTAAGAAAACTGGTTGATAAATCATAATTGTTTTTGATTGTTCATCAATTTCAATAATTGGAATTTCTCCATTTCTATCTGCAAATAAAATTGGATTATTAAATGAAAAGAAATACGGACTCCAAGAAGGGAATTTATTCATTTGTGGGTCAGGCCGCCACCTCCTTGCTAAATTTGGGTCGTATCCATAATCACCAAACGAGATGTAATTACTAATTTCTTTTACCTCATTATCTAACTCGTGACCGTTGAAGGAGAAGAGGTAGGTGATTGTGTCGGATTTAAGGTGCGATTTTTTGCACTTAGTGCATTTGTTTGAAAATGAACCAAAATGGCTGGAAGGCTTGGTA
>JBILVK010000082.1:0-12467 GCA_044370475.1 Bacteroidia bacterium | reverse complement strand
AAATAAATTGCCACCATTGTTAAAGAAATCGGTAGTGGTACGTTGCCCATAAGAAAAAGAAAAACTTGCATCATCGCCAAACCATAGGATCTTTTTAAACAAGCCAAAGGTCTTATTTTGCGCCAAAAAATCGGGTTGCAATTGGGTATAATTGCTATTAATTACTTCTGTAGCTTGTAGGGTGTCGAATACAGTAATACCAATGTTCTTGAGGTTATTCAAATAAAAATTTTGAACAAAAATTTTGTTACTGCTATATGCATTCACCACCAAAATATCTGAGCTCACTTTCTTTACCCAAATGGATGGCGTAGGCACATACTCAGATTTTGATAAAGCCTTATCAATGGCACGCACATACACAATGTTTGTAGTTCCATGTTTTAGTCCAGAAACCACACCTGGCAAGCTGTTGTTGCTGCCATTTATATATACCTTACAATCTCCCGAATCTGCTTTTGGAGAGTTAGAGAGCAATAAAAAACTACCTGTATTGGCTGGCAAAATATAAGGAGCCCTCAAGGTATCATTGATATACAATTCGTATTCTTTAATGTCTTCCTCCCCATCTGGATCACTGCCAAAAAGGGTATAACGTAAAACAGGAAAAACGGTGGTTGGATTCTGAGAAGGAATGCCAGCTATCGAT
The DNA here is from genome assembly GCA_044370475.1 of Bacteroidia bacterium. Classification (GTDB taxonomy): domain Bacteria; phylum Bacteroidota; class Bacteroidia; order UKL13-3; family UKL13-3; genus B1. The sequence goes on along the minus strand of JBILVK010000082.1, from coordinate 11,818 downwards.
TGTGAGAATACAAATTTTACCGCAGGCTTAGAGTTTTTTATAGGAAATAATGTAGATGCTGGCGTGCCATCTACCTTGCCCAAATGATCAATGGCGCGCACATAAACCACTACATCGGCACTGTCTTGTCCGGGCGGAATTTTTAATAAAAAAGTGCTATCCTGACTCTTGGTAAAATGCCAGCTTAATTGATTGTCGGTAGAAATTTCGTAGCCCACCACATAGCCTCCATCGGCCACACCCCACCAATGCGCTTCAATTAAGGTGGTGAGCCTGTTTTCGCCTGTACGGTAAATGGTGTCGACCGACATATACGTTTGCGGCTCGGCTAAGCTAGCTTTGCTGCCCTCAAATCCCTTCTTGCACGCGCCAAGTGCCAATAAAGACGCCAGTAATAAAAATACGCGGTTAATATGCATGGTCATTAATTACTTCAAACATACGCCAAAGGCAGATAATTATAAAACGGTCTGAACCAATTACCAATTTTACTGTGAAATTTCATGTTTTAGTAACAACATCTTTAAGGCAGTTTCTGCTGCCTCAATTCCTTTGTTGCCATGTTTGCCTCCAGCTCTTTCCTTTGCCTGTTGCAGGTTTTGAGTAGTTAATACCCCAAATATTACCGGCTTATTTTGTTGCAAACCCACATTCATAATGCCATTTGCACAAGCATCACAGATAAAATCGAAATGCCTGGTTTCCCCTTGTATCACACAGCCTATGGAAATAACCGCATCTATGTTTTTCTTCTGAGCCAACATCTGCGCACCCAAAGGCAATTCAAAGGTTCCGGGCACTGCATGACAAACAATTTGTGCATTTTTAAGACCCTTAGATTTCAAGAAGGCAATGGCTGCATCGCGCATGGCATGCGTAATCTCTGGGTTCCAATCGGCCACCACCAAGCCTATGGTCAATTTTTTAAACAATTTGTTCGAACCCAAATCGGTGCTCGAAAGATTTTTAAGCGCTGTAGACATTTTAATTAATTAAGTAGACCTTCTTTACGTGCCAGCAAATCTAGAGAACAAACAGCACAAATCAATTTGGAAAAAGAACAGTTTAACATTACCTACCATTGCACATGTTTAACAACAGCATAAGTAGCGGCTTTGGCACCATTTATGTCATCATTTTTTCTGGCAATAGCTTTGTTTAAAGCCTCATTATAGGAAGTGCCATAGCCAATGGTAACGCATACACTTTTGCATTTCCATGCAGGTATCTTTTTGGTGTACTGTATAATTACGGCATGTCGGTTGGCAATACCACCTGCAAAATCGGTAGACGACTCAACGGCATAGGTATAGCTTTTCCCCTTCTTCTCCCTTTTCATTCTGTCCATTAAATCTTTCGTAGCCTGTGCTTTCAGGGCATAGGAATATTCCCCTTCTACTATTTGAGGAACGTAGGCAACAATGTCGCTAAAAATGGAGCTTCCTTCCTCGCAATCCATTTTAGCTGGACCCCAAACCCTGCCAAATACAAGGAACCTTGGACCGCCAATGGATCCTCCTCCTCCTTTATTGGGAGGTGGAACAGGGGCAGGGTTTCCAGAACTAGGTGGAGGAATAATTGGATCTGTGGCATAGGTGCTCATTAATACAGTTTTACCGTAAACAGTTTTGCCAGTATTGGTAATTCCATAGGCCCTAAAGTAATATACTGTAGAGGCCGTTAATCCGCCCAAGCTGCTAATGAAAATGCCATTCCCCGCTCCATCACTAGTTTTGGTTCCAGCGGTGGTTGGATCAGGTAAAAGGCTGTAACATACACCCCTAGATGTGATCGTTTCACTTCCGATATTTTCTATAAGTCCACCAGCAATAGCTGTGGTAGATGTTTTTTCAAAAATACCCCGCGTATCTATGAAAATACTGGCATGCGATTGTGTAGTAAAAATACGCAGGTTCCCGTAAATGGTCTGACCAGAATTATTGGTTGCATAAGTTCTGTAATAATAGGAGGTGTTAATGGTTAACCCACTTAGGTCAACCGTGAATAATCCTGGTCCAGATCCATTGCTGGTTTTATTGTTTAGGATGGTTGGGTTGGCACTGGTATCATAACAAATTCCCTTATTTGTTACCGTCATAGTGCTTCCAAATACCAAAACCTCTCCACTTAATTTAGCCGTTATACCCAACACCTCCTTTGGAAAATGGGTGTTTACCAATAAGGGGCTAGTAACAAAGTTAACATCACTGCCATAAAAAACAGCACCCCCTACCGTTTTAGCATATGCCCTCAGATAAAAGTTGGTATTGGGCAGGTAATGACCAATTTTACCAGTAAAAGTACCCATTGTAGTTCCCATTGGAATGGTTGCGGAGTTGGAAAAAATCACTGGGTTAGAAGTAAGTCCAAAGCAAATACCAGTTTCCAGAATGGTTCCAGTGCCACTTACAGAGCCACCAGCATTTGCCTCAAAACCGGTGTTGTTGGTAATGGGGTTTGTTATCACCGTTAAATTTGGTGCAGCCTGGGTTGTAAAGGAATATTGGTTTCCATAAAATGTTGTTCCACCCCCTTCGGTTGCATAAGCCCGCACATAATAGATTGTTGCAGGTAAAAGTCCAATAATCTGACTCTTAAAAACGCTACTGTCCCATAAAAAGGTTTTAACCTTGTTTCCACTAATAGTTGGATTTGAACTTGTACCGTAGCAAAAGCCGCTTTCTGTTATGTTACCTTGCCCCAAAACGGACCCAGAAACATCGGATGTTTCATTTGAAACAGAGGTGGGTTGAAAAGTTGTAACACTTAAAACTCCCAATTGAAATGTGTTAAAAATTTGCTGGTTCCCATAATAGGTTGTTCCTGAGCTAAGGGTAGCAAAGGCTCTAACATAGTACTTGGTATTAATGGTTAATCCATTTAAGGTGCTGGTAAAGGTGCCTACCCCTGTTCCATTCGTTGTTTTGGAATTGGCGATTGTTGGATTGGGAGATACACTGTAACATACTCCACGTGCAGTAACGGTTCCTGCCAATGGGTTTGGTATAAAGCCGCCTGTGCTAGCAGAATTTGCTTGTATATTTGTGATGGGCGTGGTGGTAATAGTGCTGGCAAAATAAATCGAAAGTTGCGGTCCATAAACAGTAATACCGCTGCTGTTGGTTGCATAAGTTCGGTAGTAGTATTTTTTATCTACCAACAGGCTTCCTAAATTGGCGGAAAAGGATCCCATACCTGAACCAATTACCAATTTTGAACCACTGATCATTGGATTTGGTGTTAATCCATAACAAACCCCTCTGGAAGAAATTGTACCTGTTCCCGTTACCGTTCCACCAACTGTTCCTTGATAGGATTCAACTGCAATTCCTACATTGTTTATGGTATTGGTACTACAAACAAAAGAAGCACTTGTTGCAGTGGTAAAATTGACCTCGTTGCCATAATAAGTGATCCCTGAAGAAAGGGTTACATAGGCTCTTGCATAATATTGCGAGCCAGCAGTTAAGCCAGAAAGTGCTGAATTAAAATTGGAAATATTGGTTCCTTCATTGGTTTTAGATCCACTCACCAAAGGTTCCGAACTGGTACCATAGCAAATGCCTTTTGCCGTGATATTAATACCCGCTTGAATTTCTAACTCTGCCTCAACCATAGCCGAATTTGTGCTAATTCCAGAAATGGTGCTTGTGCTAATAATTACTGGTGATTCGGGTGTGGTAAACGTTTCTGAATTTCCATAAGTTGTTCCTCCACTGATTGGTTTTACAAATGCCCTTACATAATAGGTGGTATTTGGCTGCAGTCCGGTTACTTGCATGGTGTATTCACCTAAACCTCCGCTCTGACTAACCCCATCGTTTGAAGTAGTAGGAGTGCCGGAGGTGTTCCAACAAAAACCTTTGCTTTTTATGGGGTTATTGCCAGTAGCTTTTCCAATAAATTCTACCGATTGTGCACTTATTTTTCCTGGTTTATCCGTAAAAACACTGGTAGTAGGAGCAGGCAAAGTTTTGAAGCTTAACTCATCACTATAATCCGTATTATATCCACTTCCGTATGCGTTTACAGTTGCATATGCCCTAACAAAATAGGTGGTATTGGGTTGTAGATTTGTTAAGGCAATCAATTTCTCTCCTACTTGATTCCCGCCATTTATTTTAGTGTCGTCGATTGAAACATTTGGTTCGGTGCTAAAACAAATACCCCGAGCACTGATATTTCCAGAGCCACTATTGGGAATAATATCTGCAAAACTGCCAATATCTATGCTGGTGGTTTGCACATTCAACATCGATTGAATTTCTAATTGCGTTTTAGCAAAATTGTAATAAAAGAAGGGCCTATAGCCAGAAATAATGGTGGTTCCATTGGATAGTTTTACAAATGCTCTAGTAAAATAAAATTCTGGTTTGGACACGTTCGGTATTCCAGAAAATTGATTTGAACCCGCACCAAGATTAATTACAGAGTCGCCAAGGGCAAGCATGTATTTGTCTGTTGGATATTCACTTATCCTGTAACAGAATCCCCTGTTTATTGCACTTGAAGAGCCATATAGTTGGGCGTCGAGATTTATTTTGTTTCCATCCATGGTTGGCGTCATGGCCTCAATCATGGCGTCGGTTTGGGTATTGAGAAGCGTCTTTATGTAAACTTGATTTCCATAAACAACGATCCCTGTATCATTTACTAAATATGCACGTGCATAATAAATGGTATTTGATAGCAAACTTTGGATTAAAAAGCTTGTGTTGCTTGCTCCATCGAAAGAGCCAGTTTGGTAAACACGTGGTCCCAAAAGTGTTGGATTTTGGGTGGTACCATAACAAATTCCGTATTGAGAATATTTCCCATCTCCATAAACGGCGAAATTTAATCTGGCAGAATTTTTACTTAGGTAACCTACAGAATCAGCAATGGGAATAAGATATTTATACGTTTTTAAAACGGCGGTAGCAGGTAAAAACTGATTGTTGTAAAATACCGTGCTATAGAAGTACTTTCCTTTTTGTGTTTTGGCATAAGAACGGTAATAAATAGTTGTATTGCTCGGCAGGTTAATCACCCTGCTGAATGCCCCTGGACCAGTCCCAGCTGTTATAAAATGGTCTGAAATTTCTGGGTCTCGAAATACACTACCCATATCGTTTTTGAAAATCCAACAAAAACCTCTTTCAACAATGGTATCTGAATTATTGAGTTTAATAAAACCAAATAATTTACCGGTATTATAGGTAGGGATTGCGGCACTGTCTATTGTGACTTCTAATCCCCGCATCGTTTTAAAGGATTGGAGGTTGCCAAAAACAGAGTATCCCAATTGGTAGGTATAATAGGCTTTGTAATAATAGGTAGTTCCCTCTTTGAGTCCTGTAATTTTGCTGGTGAACTTTCCAATGCCACTGCTGTCAATTGTTTTGTTTTTAAGCGTATTTATTGTTGAAACGGTGTCGTAAGAAACCCCTCTTGCGATAATCTTTGAATTGCCTCCCAAGCGAATAATCTCGCCCCCTGCATTTGCAGTTTCGGCTGTTACAATGCTTGGCGTATCTGTGGTAATTTGAAAGCCCGGGTTAGAACTAAGCAAAACCGTTTTAAGGTTGGAATACACCACCGGAAAGCAATTGGCTTCTGTTACCTTGGCGCGATATTGTTTATGTACCAAAGGTGTTTGCCAAATATTTTTGTTTTCACTTCCAATAATGTCGAGCCAAACAGGATTGCTGGTGGAGGAATTGTAATTCCATTCTTGCCATATCAAATTGCCCCTATAATTGGGCGCATTTAATAAAACAGAATCCCCGGGATAAATTGTTACGTTTTGGGCATTTACAGATTCCAATAATAGGAAGATTATTAAGGCCAAAATCAATTTAACTTGTTGAAATGCAATGTTCATTTTGTTTGTATGAAAGGGTTATTCAACAATAAATTTAGACACCAAAATACTATCCTGCGTAATTATTTTAATATTAAAAATGCCCGGACTTGCTAAATCAAGGACAATTAACCTATCAAATTTAGTACTTACATTTTCTATATCTTCAACATAAATTAACCTACCAAGTGGATCAAAAATTTCCAATGTTTTAACAACTTTTTTGGAATTCGGATTGGCTGATATCGTAAAGACTCCCTTATTTGGATTTGGGTAAATATTGAAATTTTGATGAAATTCAATTTGTGAAATGCCAGTTGGAAAAATAATACTTACCTCAATAGAGTCGGATTTTACACAACCTTTGCTATCACTTACCAATACCTTATAATAGGTGTCTACAAGAGGCTTGGCAATTGGGTTAGCAAGTGAAGGATTGTCCAAGGAGTTGCTTGGACTCCAAGAATAAACGTATGGGCTAGTTCCTCCAGTTACCAATGGAATTTTACCAAGGGTAATTTCTTGTCCTAAATTTATACTGGTGTCACTTCCAATATTAAGGTTTAAAGGGTTGGAGTTTTGAGTTATAATAAAATCTAATACAACCTGTGCCTTCAAATGGCTATTCGTTATGAGTAGGAGGGAAAATAGGAATTGAAACAATTTCCTTTTTTGTATTTTGGGTTTCAAATTCATGTTGCAAAATCAATAGGGTTCTGGTTAAATAAAAAAGGCAAGGAATGTTATTAACTCGAAACTACTTTTGTAGACTGCATAAACCCTCGCCTAAAACAAATCTAAGGATTTTTCAGCGGTAATTCCCCATAACAAAAAAAGCACGAAGATTGCTCCTCGTGCTTTTTCTAAAATATTGTGTAGGTATTAATTGCCTTTTGCAGCTGTTGCGCGGGCAATGTATTTGTCGATGTCTTGCGACTCTTGCGCATCGCTATAATCGTTTTTGATTTTTTCGTAAGCGCTTACTGCATCACCATACTCTTTTAACTCCTCAAATGCCAAACCAGCTTTCTTTAGGAAAATAGGTGCAGTTAATTTGTTCTTACTAGCAGCAGCAGCTTTCATGTACAATCCTGCTCCTTTGCTTAAATCGTTTAACTCTACATAAGCATCGCCTTTTAAACCGATAGCCAAGGGGCCAACCAATTCGTTGTCTGTACTAAACTTGTCTAAATGGTCAATGGCATTTTGAAACTCACCTTTGCGCATTAAACATACACCTGCATAGTAATGTGCCAAGTTGCCTGCTTTGGTTAAACCATACTCATCGGCAACCGATTCAAAGCCTTGTAATGCTGCATTGATACTGTCTTGTTCAAACAAGGTTTGAGCAGGGAAAATAGCAGCTTGCGCTTCTTTTTCTAATGGGGTTAAGTAAAATTGGTTGAAACCAAAATAACCACCAACTGCCAATAGCACCACCAACAATCCCATGTTGATTTGCTTCTTGTAAGTAATATAAAGAGACTCTACCTTATGTGTTGTTTCAATAAGGGTGTTGTCTAATTCTAATTCTGCTTTTTTTTCTTCTTTGTGCTCCATCTGAGTTACGCTTTCTTATTCTTTAATAAAGGGATAATTTGGTTCAAAATAAATGTCTTTGTATAAATCTGCTGCTTCTGGATATGGCGAGCTTTCTGCAAACTCCACCGCATCGGTCACAATCTCAGCAATTTTTTCTTCAAATTTCTCAAAATCTGCTTCGGTAGCATATTTTTTCTTTAGAAGGGTTGCTTTTACTTGCTCAAGCGGGTCTTGCATTTTATAAGTTTCTACTTCTTCTTTGGTTCTATATTTGGCAGGATCACTCATGCTATGTCCGCGGTATCTGTAAGTTCTTATTTCTAATAAAGTAGGACCTTCGCCTTTTCTTCCTCTTTCTGCAGCAGCTGCTACCGCTTTGTGAACTTCTTCAGCATTCATGCCGTCTACAGAGGCAGAAGGCATTTCGTAGCTTTCGCCAATTTTGTACATTTCGCGTACATTGGTGGTTCTACCTACAGAGGTTCCCATGGCATAGCCATTGTTTTCTATCACAAAAATAACTGGCAGTTTCCATAGCATGGCCATGTTAAAGGTCTCGTGCAATGCGCCCTGACGAGCAGCACCATCGCCAAAATAACATACCGTTACTTGGTCGCCACCTCTATATTGATCTGCAAAGGCTATACCTGCCCCTAACGGAATTTGTCCGCCCACAATACCATGTCCGCCAAAGAAGTTGTGTTCTTTGCTAAACATGTGCATGGAGCCTCCTTTTCCTTTAGAGCATCCTGTTACCTTGCCATATAGTTCTGCCATTACTTCTCTCGACGACATGCCACAAGCCAAAGCGTGGGCATGATCGCGGTAAGCGGTAATGATGCGGTCTTCTTTCTTAAGTGCACTCATGGTACCAGCCACAACGGCTTCCTGACCAATGTACAAGTGACAAAAGCCTTTTATTTTCTGCTGACCATACAATTGGGCAGCTTTCTCCTCAAACCTGCGCATGAGCAACATTTGCTCGTACCAGTTTAGGTAATTTTCTTTGGTGAAATTGTTTGTTGCCATTTTTAGAGAATTGCAAAAGTATGCAAAATATTACTTTTGACAAGAATTCTTTGTGGATTGATTATCAGGCAGTATTGGTTTTTTGCTGCCTTTCTATATATAATATCGCTAATTTGCAGCCATGTATCTGAGCGAACTTTCCCTGAGTCATTTTAAAAATTATGAGCAAACAAAGGTTCGGTTCAGCCCGAATGTGAATGTTTTTTGTGGCAAAAATGGTGCGGGGAAAACCAATTTGCTGGATGCAATCTATTATTTATCTATTACACGGAGTTATTTTAATGCAGTAGACCACCAACAAATTATGTTGGGTGAGCAGTATTTTGTGATTGAAAGTACGGTGAATAGGGGCGATTTTGAGGAGAATTTGCGTCTTATTTTTCAAAAGGGCTTGGGCAAAAAATTGCTGGTAAATTTTAATGAGGTGGAGCGTTTTTCTGAGCATATTGGGTCCTTACCTGTTGTGATGATTGCGCCTGGCGATGTGCAGCTTATTTATGAGGGGAGCGAGGATAGGCGTAAGTTTGTGGATTTGATTATTTCGCAATGCGATAGGGAGTATATGCATGAGTTAATGCTCTATCAAAAAACCTTGGATCAGCGCAATAAATTATTGAAAGATTTTTTTGAGAACCGCTACTTTAACCGTGAATTATTGGATGTTTACAATGATCAGTTGGGTAGGAGCGGTGGATTTATTTATAGGTGTAGAAGCAAGTTCTTGGAATTGTTTAAGCCGCTTTTTTTGACAAATTACCAAAAGCTTTCGGGTGCAAATGAGGAGGTTGATTTGGTATTTGAATCGGATTTAAACAAGCATTTTTACCCAGATTTATTGGTGGCTTGCGAGTCGGCGGACATAGATTTGCTGCGCACTACGCGTGGTATTCATAGAGACGATTTGGTGTTTTTGTTGCAAGGGCAGCCGCTAAAAAAGTTTGGTTCTCAGGGTCAGCAAAAGTCGTTTTTGATTGCCCTTAAATTGGCGCAGTTTCAATACCTCGAAATGCGCAAGAACCTAAAGCCACTGCTTTTACTGGATGATATCTTTGAGAAGTTGGATCAGACCCGCTTAAAGGAATTGTTTACCTGGATCGCAGATGGCTCTTTTGGACAAGTTTTTATCACCGACACGCAGCAGGCCCGCGTGGAGGAAATGTTGGCTGCAACGAAATTGGATGCTCAAATTTTTGAGGTGGTTGAGGGCGGAGTTGAGCGTGTTAGATAGGGAAGGGATTACAAATCCCTTCTAGAGAAGTGTTAGATAGGGAAGGGATTACAAATCCCTTCCAGCTTTATTTGTTAATCTCTTCCAGCACCAAAAAGCCAAATGGGATTTGCAATTCCATTCATTTTCCCATATAGCCGAATGGGATTTGCAATCCCAATCATTTTCTCAACCAACACCCAATTATATAAACTTATTAAAGTATTTATGATTTCAATAGCTTAATGATTTTTGATTCTCCAGTTGTAAGACCAATTTTTAGAAAGTAAACACCACTGCTTTGTGCGCTGCCATTTAACTCCAAACTCATTTCATCCCAATTCATATTGAGGTCTATTTCTTTGCCTAAAAAATCGATGAGTTGAACCGATTGCACCTTTGAATAATCAAGGTCCTTCAAGAAAATTTTGTTTTCAAAAGGGTTGGGATAAGCCACCAAGGATTCTATGGCATTGCTTGTGAATGGCAATTCTTTGCTAGCCAACATGCTCTCCTTTTTTTGCAAACTAGCAGAGAATAATTGCATGCCACTTATTTTAATATTGCCCGGCACATTGCGTTTCACAGCCGCAAAAGTGATATTCAATTTAGAGGCTTGCGAAGGAATATTTATTACCGTGCTCTGTTGCGTCCAGTCGCTGGTATTGGCCGCCGCCATCCAAATAACCGTGCTGTTCAACTCCGGAAAATTAAAAGTAACCCGCACAGAATCTCCTGCAAAACCCTTGGTGCTTATATAAAAGGTATTGTTACCTTTCTCCAATCCACCCATATTGCTCACCACTGCCATTGTGCCATTGCTGTTTTTAGCATAAGAGCGATTTGTGCTAAACGCTACGCCATCAAGCGTGTCGAGGCTTCCAAACGGACCTGTATATCCATCTGGTATGCCATTTTTATTGCGGTCTGTTTGCAACAAAGGCATCACATTTGCAAAAGGATTGGGTACACTATCGTATAACATATTGGCCCATTTGTTAAAAGTTAATACCGGAATATCATGGTACAAACACCAAGACAATATAGTATCTAACCGCAACATATATCCGGCCTGACCGCCAGTCATGTTGCTCATCATGCTCAATCCAAAGCTGGTAAAATGCTTGGCACTGTTATCGGCCAAGGTGCTAATGATGCTGGCTGCGGTGGTGTTTTCTTCTCTAAAATCCGGACCATGTATGCCAAATCTTTTATCATCATTTGCATCCACTTCATTGTAACATTTCAAGGATGGAGAAACATACACGCCACCTGCAGTGTATCCATAATTTGCGCCAAAGAAACCCTTCACTTCAGCTCGGTTCAGCATGGCATAATTGCCGCTTGGTTGTAAGAATGTTTTGGGATGTGGCAAGTTAAATGAATCCAATATTTGAAAGGTTCTTTCTGTAAGCAATATTAAACCAGCTGCTGCCTGTTTTATTTCGTATTGTGTTAACCTGTGATGCGCCAAGTTGCTTGTCACGCCAAGGTTTACAGTCTCTCCCCAGTAGCTTATTAAGGTCATGGTATCTGGGTCGTTGGCATTCTTATTTAACAAATTGCTATACGAATACACCTTGTTGTTAAAGGGTAAGTATATATTAGAATAATACACTGGCGAACCAATGGTTTTCCACTCGCCATTGTTGTAAGAGATTAATAAATTTCCATTGGTCCGAACCAAACCCTCGCCGCTATAGTTTTGTGTAATAACAGAATCTATGCGCAAACAAACTTTCTTACCAGTAAAATGATCAATGCCTGGATGCCCCTGCAAAGCCAAGGTATCTTGCACCCGCGTAACATTAAAAAAGTTCATTTGATGATCTGCGGTATGATCGGCTAGCTCATGTCCGGCCGCTACAATTTCTCTTAAAGCATTCACCGCAGCGCTATCTCCAATAAGCCTTCCAGCGTTTATGCCCAAGGTGAATTTTTGTCCATACTTAGCAAAAGTAGCATTCAAAGCTCTTAACTTATCTGCACTTTGATGGTCGTCTATTCTAAAGCAAACCCCACCCACTTTATTGTAAAAATTACTAGAAGTAATATTGGGCACTTCAACCGTTTCAGTATCTATGGGGTTCTCTTCAAAGCCAGTGGTATCAATGGGATCTGGAATTCCATTCACCTTTACCAAAAAGCTATCTACTTGCAAAGAAGCACCCAAAAAGGCCTGCATTTTATACCAAGTA
>JBILVK010000209.1:0-3456 GCA_044370475.1 Bacteroidia bacterium | reverse complement strand
TAATTACAAAAAAAGGCCACTAATTTTAAAGTTAGTGGCCTTTTTTTATGCATGAAATTCTTATATTAGAAATTCACTTGGGCTTGTATTCTGAGTAAGTTACCTGCTTGATTATTGTTTTGTAATGTAAAATCTTCGAACCTTCTTTTTGAAATGGTGTACATAACCACCAATTCAAAGTTTTTATTGGGTTGCCATTCTGCCCCCAATTCAAATTCATTTACATTGTAGCTTCTGGCATCACGTTCATGTTTTTTGCCACCTTCATATACTTGAAAACGGGAGAATGGAATCAAAATTTGGCTTTTTATTTTCTGCATATAACTTAGGGTTACATACCCACCTTTTAAGTCTCTCACCTCAATAGAATCTGTTTCCTTATTAAATTCTGGACCTTTTCCAATATTGTATTCAGCTTGAATTCCGAATGGTTTTGGATATAAAATAAAACTTGCCGCAACTCGCTGGTCTAAATAACTTAAGTCTTTATTGGTTTTAACCCCAGTTGACAATTGGTCTTTAGCAATTACGTATTTACCAGTATACCCTTGAATGGAGGCTTCAATGATTTGATTTTTCACTTGAAATGGATAAGAAGCACGTGCAAAAACATGAGGTTCATCGTTTAACTCTGGCTTGTTGGCGGTTTGGCCATTGTATAATCCAAATCCAAGAACACCATAATCTCCGCTACCTTTTAAACCCGTGTTTACCAAATCACTGTATATTTTTCTAATTTTCTTTGGCGCCCAAAAAAAGTATACCCCAAGGTCGCGCTCATTTGAAACAGCGCTATTAAGGGCATCATTACGATCTAAAGGTAATCTGTTTTGACTCGATTGCATGTTTTCAAAACCATAAGCAACCTTACTTTGCCCTATTCTGAATCTAAATTCATTATCATCATCCAAACCAACATCAAAATAAGCATCTCGAAGTTGTCCAAAATGCAAGGAAGTTGTGCTGGCAGAGCTTGCAAAATCAGGTTGGATGTAAAAATACACACGCTTGTTTATTTGGCCATAAAAAATAATTCGCATGCGTCGAATAAAAAATCCACCATCTTCTCCCCAAGACCTGTCGCACTGCTCACATTTCAATTTATCATTGGTTTCTAATAAGCGGTTGTAACGAACCTGCATATAACCTCTAATGGCAAAAGTTTCGAACCACTTTTTGCTTTGAGGCAAAGATGGTGTTCCTAATTTTTCTTGAACTGGAATAATTTCCTTCGGATTTAATGAATCTGGAAGCAGAGGAAGTGGCTCAGTAAAAGAAGCCGCCTTGAGGCCAGAAGAAAGTAATAAATACAGCAAAATTGCCGTAAAAATTTGGCGCCCTATTCCTAGAATTGAGCACAATCCCGTTTTGGGATAAAATGTTTTTTTCATGAATTAATTGATTTCTATGCATTGATTACCAATTATTTAACATTTCATTTTGCCCGTGCTATGTTAAATAATCGCTACAAGAATATTAAGTTATTGTTAACACAATGTTAAGTCGAAACATTTATTTTAAGTTTGTCACGAAAATTAATCAATATGAATTTCAATTCAATCATTCAATTATTTACACCAAAAGACAAGGTGTTTTACTCACTATTTGAGCAAGTGGCGGTAAATGTTGCCGACATGGGAAAACTTATGAAAGAAGTTGTTGCTGAGCCCGACTTTGAAAAAAGGGGAGCAGTAATTAAGCGCGTGGAAGACTTGGAGCACAAAAACGACGAGTTAACCCATCAAATTTTCACCGAATTGGGAAGAAATTTTATTACGCCATTCGACAGAGAAGACATTCATTATTTGGCCACCGCATTAGATGATATTTGTGATTACATCTATGCATCTGCTAAGAAAATTAATTTTTACAAAGTGAACCCAAATGAGAGTGGCATTCAAAAGATGGCCGATATTATTGCACTTGGTGCAGAATCAATTAAAATAGCCGTTTTTGAATTGCGTAATATGAAAAACATGCGCAATATTACTGATGCTATTGTTAAAGTGAACAGTTACGAAAATCAGGCCGACGATTTATTTGACATGTGTATTGAGCGTTTGTTTGAATCGGAAGATGATATTAAGATGCTAATCAAGAAGCGTGAAATTTATCAGGTTATGGAAATTGTAACCGATAAATTTGAAGATGCAGCCAACGTAATGGAATCTATTGTGGTTAAGTACGCATAAGAATAAGTCCATGACATTTTTAGTAGTTATTATAATATTGGCCTTGATATTTGATTATATCAACGGCTTTCACGATGCGGCCAATTCTATTGCCACGGTAGTTTCTACCAAGGTACTTACGCCATTCCAGGCGGTTATTTGGGCAGCTTTTTTCAACTTTGTGGCCTTCTTTATTTTTAAAGACCACGCGGTAGCCAATACCATTGGTAAAACCGTACACAAAGAGTTTATTACATTAGATGTGATTTTTGCGGGATTAATTGCGGCCATTATTTGGAATTTATTTACTTGGTGGTATGGCATTCCCTCCTCTTCATCTCATACATTAATTGGTGGTTTTGCGGGAGCAGCTATTGCGCATGCATACCTTACCAAAGATGGCATTACTATTCCGGGCATTGTAGAAATGGATAAGATTACCAAAACCATTCTCTTTATTTTCATTGCACCTTTAATGGGTATGTTTATTTCTATGTTTATTACACTGGTCACCATTATGCGGAACGTATGGTATAGGGTGGCCATTATTGTAGTTGTTGCCATAGGTACCTTCTTTTTGTTTGATCAATTAGAATTGAGTAAACTGAATGAAAATTTAAGCAAGCATTACCATGTAGATAAGTATAAAAAAGAGCTAGCAGATAATCCATCGGTTCAGCCCAAATTGGATAGCGCTATGGTATTTGTAAATGCTGCGAAGCCTTTGTTGAAGCAGTACGACGAGCTAGGTTCTGATAAATTGGCAACATTAATTGCAACAGAAGTTGATCCAAATGTTGACACCAAAAAGTTAAGCAAAGACCTTAAAAAGGCCGATAATTCTGCCATTGTTTGGGGAATTATGGGTGTAATTTTATTGTTTATCTTAACCTATATTTATGTTGAGAAGGTGAAGACACCTACTGCATATAGGGTTGCCAACATGTTTAAGAAATTGCAGTTATTATCCTCAGCGGCATTTAGTATTGGACATGGAGGAAATGACGCGCAAAAAGTAATGGGAATTATTGCGGCCGCCATGGTTGCGAATGGCAATATTACTGATCTAAAACAAATGCCAGATTGGGTGCCTTTGGCTTGCTACGCAGCTATAGGTTTAGGTACCTTGAGTGGCGGTTGGAAAATTGTAAAAACCATGGGTTCTAAGATTACCAAGGTAACACCATTGGAAGGCGTAACTGCAGAATCTTCTGGCGCCTTAACCCTATTTATGACAGAACAAATGGGAATTCCGGTAAGTACAACACATACCATTACGGGCTCT
>JBILVK010000208.1:0-3464 GCA_044370475.1 Bacteroidia bacterium | reverse complement strand
GGCTATGGCTAGGGAAAAGCAAATAAAAGGATGGAAGTCCCGTAAACTTATAGCTCAGCTGGTTCAGAGCATCCCGACTTAAGTCGGGAGGGTCCTTGGTTCGAATCCATGTGCCTCCACAAAAAAAGCCCGATTCTTCGGGCTTTTTTTATTTAAAATTTATGATCAAAAGCCCGTTCCATAAGACTTTGTTCCTGTCGTGAAATTTTTAGACTTTCAGCTATTTTTCTCCAATTATTTACAGACAGAAGTATTTTATTTACTATAGAGGTTGCTTCTTTTTCTTTGATTCTGAAATAGGGTATAACCATCATCGCTAATTCTAGGCTAAGGGAGTTGTCGTCCTCCGAAATATTTAAAGTAAGTCCAACCCCATCTGGATTTGGATTGATATCATAAACTGGTGAAAGTACCCATCCCGAATTTGTTAAAAGGAAACCGTGATTTCGTAGATGGTCATCTGTGTTTTTTATACATATATTTAAGACAATGCGGCTCCATAGTTCTTTAAGGTCAAGGTCTATTCTACTGCCATACTGACTAAGAAATTCTGCTATTTCAAGATAACTAACACCCTCGTGAAAATCAGCTCCATCAGAATATCCAAGCATGGTCATTGCCGATGCAAAATGAATACGTTGTCCATTCTTTTCCCTATCGAATCGTTTGCTAAGGAATGTATGATTTTGCGAAGAGAATGTTCTTGCATCAAAGTTTGAAACTTGAAGACCAGCACCTCTTGCAATTTCCATTGCTACATATTCCCAAGCACCGATGTTTCTGTCATCGTTCCCACTAGGGAATTTTGCAATCCATAATTCATTATTGGGGTCTTTAATGCTTGCCTTTGGTCTTGCTCCTCCTAAAGATGCGCCAGGGGCCATTAACATATTTAACCATTTGAGTGCTTCGTCATCTTGAACTTCGTTTTTGTCTTTTTCTAATTCTAAACTAGCATACTCAAGATCTCTGAGAGATGCCCAAGGTGGTGCCGCTAATTCCTTTTCAGAACTCAAAAAATCAGATTCTGGGTTTAATTTAAATCTTAAACCACCCATACGATGTTCATCAAATACCCCTAATAGAAAGTCAGATTCTATGAGTAAATTTGGTTTCCTATTTTCTTTTCGAGCTAGAATTGTTTCCCTACGTTTCATTAATAATCTTCCCCACCTATCTGGAGCTGAATCAAGAAAAATTCCGAAATTTGTTTTATCAATGGTGTTGAATTGTGGACCTCGAAAAAAATGTAGGTTAGGATCAATTCTCGTTTGCTGATGCTCATTAAGCCAATTCTCAGAATACTCAAATGAAAAAACCTCTTTTCCTCTTATGTTAGTAGCATGAAGAATTCCCATAAGTGCCGGATTATCAATACCAGACCAGTGAGCATAAACTTGAATATTTTTAGCTGATTTCATTTGATTTCGATAATTTAGTTTTAGGGGCTCTTGCTTTTGGTGTAATTCCTATGTCTTGCAATTTTCTTCCGAGTAGGTCGTCTTCAGCAATTTTCGAAAAATCTTGCTCTAATCCTAAGGAGAATAAAACTTGAAAATAAGCACCCATGGCAACCGAAGGAGTTCCCTTTTCAATCTGCCACAAAGTTGCCCTGCTAATACCAGCGCGTTCAGCTAATAATTCAGCAGTTATTTTTCGCCTCAAACGCGCCAGTTTTATTCGTTCTCCCATAAGAGATAATATTTTCTTTCCTTTTGGATAAATAATGATCTTCTCCTTCATAATGTTTGATAAGTTATACAAATATACTTATTATGTTTATTATATAAAACATTATTTTTATGTCTACTTTAAGTTTTTTGGTGTAATTTTCCTTTATTTTATCCCAATTGATTAAAAAAAATCATTGAAACTATTGAACCTATACTATAGAGTTAGAAAATGCTATGTTTGTTTCAATCTATTAGGCACAGAAATCGTTATTTAAATTTTTCAATTAACCTTGATGATTCCACCACAGGTATTTTCTGTAAGAAGTATTTTAACCTATACAACCGTGGTTCTAATACTGTGCTCCATTGTTGGCTGTCAGACGCGATATGGATTTAGAGATAAGGTAAGGGTAGATTGTAAGGAAGAGATGAGGGTAAATAAGCCCTTACAAATGGCCACAGTTTTAGCTCGGTCTGAACCAATTATTTTTAAGGGTAAAGTTGGACTTGAAAAGCCCAAATTCTTTATTGAGACTCTAGGCGTAAAGGAAACCAGTAAAGCTCAAATTGCTCCAATACTGGAAATTAAAAATGATGAATTTAAGAAGGAGAATCCTAAAACAATTTTAAGAAAAGTTTCTTCACCACAAAAAGCGAATCCTTGGTTTGCAGGTTTTGTTATTTTCATGGTGCTTGCTTTGATAGCCTTGATACTTTTTGCCCCAGCTGCCTTATTAATTTCCTTTTTAGTTTTACTGCTTTTGGGCTATTTGTTGCTTAGAATAATTAGAAAAGGAAGCAACTATAATGCTGAAATGAAATTAGGAAAAGAAGGAAGAGAAGCTTCAAAACCAACTAGGCGACATAGGGCAGTGGTTTTGTTTATGTCACTATCCATTCTATTTCTGATTTTAGGTTCCATTTTTTTCTACCCACTTATTGTTCCATTGCTATTATGCATCCCTTTGCTAATTGTTTCCTTTTTCGCACTCAAAAATGAGTCGGCCAAGGGCAGAAGACTTTTATATTTTTTTGGCCTTATGTTGGGTTTGTTTTTGACAATTTTCTTTACGGCTGCTATCATTAGCTTTTCTCCACCGGGATAAATTCATCCTAAGTGTGGAATACTAAATGTTGCAAATTTTGCGGTAAGTAAAGTGGTTTGCAAAAACATTGTCCTATTTAGGTTTGGTGCATGAATCAAAAGTTATAAGTAATTCTGAATTTAATAAAACATCAGTACTTAAAATGAGTATGGTGAATTAATTATCACAACTATCACCCATGCAGTTGGGTTTTTCTTTGGGTTTAGGAAGCAATTTAAGGGACAATGCGTAATGGTATAATTTGCAACCAATACAAATTCCAAAGGCTGTTTCGAGATACAAGAGCATAAGGCAAATATTGCACAGGAAGCAGGTAGGCTCAAAATAGGTTTTGTCGTTTTGTAAGTATAGCGATAGCACAAAAATGCTTGCCGACAAAGCCAGACCTAGACTCCAAGCAAATTTCTTTTGAACGGCACCAATAGGTTGGGGTTCTTGTTTTCTTACCAGGAAAGATGCCAACATAACGGAAGGTGCAAAACGCGGATTGATAAATAAGCCAATCATAAAATTAAGAACCAAAGCCCCAATAGCAAATGGAATAACCGCATATCGGTCCAAAGCGAAGCCATTTATGGAAGCGATTAATCCAACAAGAAATATAATACCAGCGCTACCTCTCATTATTCGTTCATCTAGGACTTTATAGCTTTTGCCATCGATGTATTCTCCAAAGCTGAATATT
>JBILVK010000207.1:0-3466 GCA_044370475.1 Bacteroidia bacterium | reverse complement strand
TCTTCTTCATATTACTTATTCTCTTGCTTTCTTAATCTTATATCCAAAGAAATTAAGTATCCAGAAATACCCAAAAATAAAACAGCAATAACTGCCACAACTACCATATATTTATCTGTTCCAGTGGCGTTTGGCATATCGCTGCTGTGTTGTTGAATTTGATTTAAAATAAAATGCTTCATATTAATCTTCTCTCTCGTTCTTATAAATTATTTTGTTCAACCTTATCTGAATATCTGCAATCCAAAATCCAATAAATATCCAACCCAAAACCGCTGGATAAAACACCATCCTTAACCTACTGTCTAAATCATAAGAGTTAAATCCTGGGTTGCCCCCATTTCCTGGATGCAATGAGGAGGTTAGCCTAGGTAATACAAATATCAATACTATAAACACGGGTAAGCAAAAAAGGTTGTAAACAGCAGAAATTCTTGCTTTTTTTTCTTCATCTTCAATTGAACTTCTTAATACAAAATAGGCTGCATACATAAGCATACCTATGGCCGCACTGTTCAATTTTGGATCGTTGGTCCAATAATCGCCCCAAGTATTTTTTGCCCAAATCATTCCAGTTACCAAGCCCATAAACCCAAACAACATCCCTATTTTGGCATATGATTCAGATTTAATATCCTGAACCAAATCCTTTGCTATCAATCCCTTGGCAGCAAAAATGGCCGAGGCTACCAACAATGCAAGCATTCCAAACCACATAGGTACATGGTAATTTAGGTTTCTAATGCTCTGTTCCAATATGGGCAACTGAGGCACCGGAAGTAATAAACCACCCACTAATGCATACAAAACCAGCGCAATGCCAGCCAATTTCCACCATTGTATCCCAAACATCATACTTTTTACCTGAATTTAAGCCCTGCGAAAGTAATTATTATCTGCAAATGAATGGCACTGATTTTAAAATTCTCTTGTCACATTTAGGTTTAGATTAAGGATTGAACCCTTAATTTTGAGTATCAATCTTAGTGCTCATGATACCTAACAAATACTGCACCCTACTCCTAATTATCTTTTTATCGCCAATTTTTAAGCCCATTTGGGCAAATCACTTGGTGGCAGGCCAAATGAGTTACCATGCAACAGACAACCCAAATGAGTACAAAATTAGCATGAAATTATACCGCAATTGTGGCGGAAAGGAACTTTGCAGCAGTTGCCCCAGTAGCTTAAGTCCAGATTGCCAAATATCCTTGCAAATAGAGGGTTATGAAGGAATTTATGCCAACCAAAACTTTGGTTCAGCCAGTCTAAAAATTGTGAGCAAAAGCTCTGCCATCGATATGTATAACCCTTGCAAAATGAATCCCAGCATTTGCAATAACTGCGGCACGCGCACCCCTGGCACTTTTACTCCCGGGTATGAGTCCTATTTTTTTGAAGGAATCGTCAACCTAAATGCCGTTCCAGCCAATTGTTGCACAGTAAAAATAAGTTATCAAAGTTGCTGCAGAAACAACAATCTAAGTAATTTGCAAAATCCATCTCTCACAAATTATTACCAGGAAATAATGCTCAATAGGTGTCAGCAAGCACCAAACAATTCACCTGTTTTTGCAACAGACCCCATATATTTTGTTTGTGCTGGCCAAGATGAATCCATTCAATTAGGTGGTGCCGTTGACCCAGATGGAGATAGCTTAAGCTATGAAAAAACGCCTCTCTTGGCGGCCTCAAACATTCCTGTACAATACTTTTCACCTTACTCAGATTCCGTGCCTTTCCCCTATTTTGAAGCACCCGCAAATCCTCAACAGGGCATCAATCTCAATTCAATTACTGGCGAACTAAGGTTTAGGCCCATGGGCTCCTTTAGCGCAAATTTGTGCATGAGAATTTACAAATGGAGAAAATCAAGTTCTGGATATCAAAAAATTGGATTCGTAAGCAGAGAATTAAACATCCATACCTTTTTTTGCCCAAATAATAATCCTCCTCTCCTTCGCACATACGGTAAAGACAATCAATTAACCCAACCTCAACCTAGCAAATCTTTCATCTTAAAAAGCCAAGAAGAATTCTGTTTAACATTTGCTGCCAGTGATGGAACCAGTGCTTCAGATACTACAAATATCTCCTTTACCAACAAAGAATTCTTCCAAAAATTAGGCGCCAAATTCACCCCTTTATACAACCCAAATTCGCGCCACCTTGTTGGACCAAAGTTCGATAGCATCCAATTTTGCTGGGCTCCTGCAGATTCTTTGGCCAGGTCTACCCCCTATTACCTATTTGTGCACGCACAAGATCAAGCTTGTCCAATTCCTGCAAAAAGTATCATGAGTGTTCAATTTTTAGTAAATCTTTCTCTCGGTCTGAACCAAAGCACAGATGCAAATCAATCGATTCAAATTTTTCCAAATCCCGCCACACATTTGCTTACAATTTCACTTAAGCAAGTGTCAAAAGAGGAACTAACAATTCAACTCTATACCATAGATGGCATATTGGTTCAGACAGAAAAAATGGAACCTTTACAAACTGGCACCCAGCTTCAATTAAAACACAAGGAACCTGGCTTTTATCTCTTAAAAATTACTGGAAACGAAACTCATTATGGCAAAAAATTGCTTTTAGAATAAGGATTCACATCAACTAATTTTATAGCAATTTAAATGGCAAATTTATGCTTCTTTATGCTTTCAAATTCATCAGTGTAAAGGCAATAAAAAAGTTGGCTAACCAAATAAATGACTAGCCAACTTTTTAAAAACATACACTATAAATAAATCCCTAAATCACTCTTGTATTTGTGCTTTCTATGAGCAAATTCCCCTTGGTTAAACAACTTTTTACCTTCCATATAATACAATTCTAAAGCTGGATTTTCTTCCAAGGCTTGCAGCGATAGCTCTGCATTTTGGGCATCTATGCCATGCTCATTTTCTTCCTTTTTTTGAAAAGTTTGCACTATGCCATCTCTCACAAAAAGTGCCTTTTGATATACACTTTGACTTACTTCTTTTATCAATTTATTTATTTTCATAATGGCTAATTGGGGAATTAAAATCTTAAAACAAGTGCCCAGCAAAATGCTGGGCACATTAATTATTTAACGAAAAACAACAAACTTCTTGTCACTAAATCTACGAGCATCTGAGTTAATGAAAAGCATAAAGGTTCCTTCTGATAGACCTTCTGTTTCTATAGCAATTTCTTTAGAACCTAAATGGTCAACCTTTTTGCTATACACCACTTTTCCTAATACATCCAATACCTGTATGCTGATAGGCTCATGAATTACTTCATTAAACTTAAGGGTAAACACACCATTGTTTGGATTTGGATACATGCCATAGCTCATCTCATTTTCTACTTTATTTACAGAAGACAAAATTCCACCATCTCCCAATTTTGGATCAAGTTTCCAATTGGTACCATCTTGTAAATTCACAAATTTTAAAGTTCCAGTGCATGGCAACTCTCTCACTTGCACAAACATGCTCAT
>JBILVK010000080.1:0-12597 GCA_044370475.1 Bacteroidia bacterium | reverse complement strand
GGTTCAGAAAATCTTCTACTACAACTGTTTTATTCTCCAACTTTTTATAATCCTCAAAGAAACTTCTCATCTCAGAAATAAAATGTGAAGGCAATTCAGAAATATCTTGGATATGACTCACACTTGGATCGCCAGCAGCCACTGCAATTATTTTATCATCGGCTTCGCCATTATCTAACATACGCATTACACCAATAACTTTGGCTTCTACAATACACATAGGTACCACATCAATTTGCGATAAAATCAATATATCTAAAGGATCGTGATCATCGCAAAAGCTTTGAGGAATAAAGCCATAATTGGCAGGATAATATACCGAAGAATAAAGAACCCTGTCGAGCTTTAACAAGCCACTCTCCTTATCCAATTCATACTTAGCACGCGTACCTTTTGGTATCTCAATAATACCATTTACAAACTCAGGCAATTTATTTCCGGGCGACACATGGTGCCAAGGGTTAAAAGAATTTTCCATACTGTTTAATTATCCCACTAAATTATGCATAATCACTTTCACATGATACTTTTTTATAAAACTTAATAAAAAAATCAAATTAAGTCCAAAATAATATATGCAGGTGGGCATAAAATAAAGTAGAACCACATTTATAAGAATGAAGAACCCTTAAATAAGTTGTATATTCCTTGAACAATTCCAAATTACCCATATACAGGCAAACTAAAAAAACATTGCCAATGCTAAAATTCAATATATATACCATCCTATTTCTTTTTAGCACAATTGGATTTTCACAGAATTTCCTCAACGGAAGTTTTGAGATAAATAATGCTACAAGTGACAAGGTAAATTTATCTAACACAGTATATAACTCATTCATGCCAAATTCCTATGCTTTTGGAAATGGGAACTGGGAGGGCGGTCCAGGCAATATGGATATTTTATCTTCCACAAAATATGGCGTGGTTCAAAATGGAAATTGGTATGTAGCTCTTACTGCTGGTGGTTCGGATGCTATCTCATTAAAACTATCATCTCCGCTTATAATAGGGAATCTATATACCATTAGCTTTTATGATCGCTTTGGAAACATTGGTCCAGCTTACCCATTTCAAATTGGACTTTCCACGGCCGAAAATCTATTTGGAGCTGTAATTTACAATGCTTCAAGTCCAACAACATCCTGGACTCATAGAACTTTCACTTTTACAGCTCCAAGTAATGGTCAATTTATAACCATTCAAATAAAGGGCGGAACGTATACAAGTTGGAACCATATTGACAATTTTTCATTTAGAGATTGTACACTCCACTTAAATCTCGGTAATGATACCACACTTTGCCAAGGGCAGACCCTTAAGTTAACAGAGGACTCCGCAATATCTTACCTTTGGTCTAACGGGTCAACCTCTCCCTCCATAAATGTATCATCTCAAGGTATTTATTGATTGAAAGCAAATAATGGTCTATGCTCTATTACTGATTCTATTTCAATTTCAATAAACCAAATTCCTAAGCCAAAACTAGGTAATGACACATTGCTTTGTAAAGGGCAAACGATAAAGTTAACTGGAGATTCGGCAACAACTTACCTTTGGTCAACAGGGTCAAGTGCACCATTTATCTATGTTTCCACCTCAGGAATATATTGGTTAAAAGAGAATAATGGTACTTGCTCATCCATTGATTCGATTACAATTTCATTAAATGACATTCCTGAACTAAATCTAGGTAATGACACCATCATTTGTACTGGCAAGGAATTCAAACTGAATGCAACGGCAATCAATTCTCAATTTCAATGGCAAAACCTTTCCGAAAACCCAATATTTATCGTTTCTGAGCAAGGAACATATTGGGTGAAAGTGACCAATAATTGTGGATCCAATTATGATACAATTCGAGTTGATTTCAACAATTGTAATTGCCAACTTCATTTCCCAAACGCTTTTACACCAGATAATAATCAATTAAACGAACAATTCTTACCTATATCCAATTGCATCATTTCAAATTATTATTTTGCCATTTTTAATCGATGGGGAGAGTTATTATTTGAAACCCTTAATTTCAATGAAGCATGGAATGGAACTCATAAGGGTGAGCCAGTTCCAATGGGAGTCTATATTTATTTGGTAAAGTATGAATTCGAAAATGAGCAATCAAAAACAATACATGGCAATGTTACCATATTGCGCTAAAATCAACAATACTAAACCCTAAATTGAATTTAAATATATCAAACTTCCCACTTAGATAAAGGACTTATGGAAAAGAAATTTAGGCAAGGAAACATCCAAGATTTAGAAGCCATTAAGCAACTTTCGCTGCTTGCCTATTTACAATTTGAAAACATCCTTAGTGAAGAGAACATCCTTGCTTGGAAAGAAAATTTAAGCAAGAATAAAACCTATGAAGACCTATTTGCCAGATCCTATTGCGTAGTTTGTGAAGAAGACAATAGCATCGTCGGTTCAGCCTTTTTGGTCCCCTCTGGCAATCCCTTTAAATGGTTCGAAAAAGAATGGGCATATATACGCCTAGTGGCAGTGCAACCAGAGAAAGCGGGCCAAGGAATTGGCAAAATGCTAACCAAATATTGCCTCCAAAAAGCCAAAGAAAATGACGAAGCCATAATTGCGTTGCACACCTCAGAATTTCAAGATGCGGCGCGACATATATATGAAGGCTTGGGATTTAAAAAAATTCGCGACCTTGAACCCTCCTTTGGAAAACAAATTTATCTTTATACCTTAAATTTAAAAGCAATATAAACAACAGCATTTGCAGCAAAACCTATACTAAGTAAGCTATTATTATATCAAGAAAACTTGACCTTGAGGTAGCATTAGCAATAGAAAAATACAAAATAAACACAAATGGATTTATCATTTAAATACTCTTTAGAAGGACAAGAATCAGAAAGGCTTTTGTTTCGACCTGTTAATGAAACGGACTTTGATACTTGGTTACGTTTTTGTGCGTTTCCCGATTCGGTCAAGTATATTTTTTCGCAAGAGCAACTAGCAGTGAACGACCCAGTAGAATATTGTAAAATATGGTTTAAACGCGTGTACCATCGCTATGAAAACAAGCTCGGCGGCATGAATGCTTTAATAGATAAACAGACCCATGAGATGGTAGGCCAATGCGGCTTGCTTATACAAAACATAGATGATATAGAAGAATTGGAAATTGGTTATTCACTTATGCCAGAATACCGCGGCAAGGGCTATGCCCTAGAAGCAGCGCGCAAATGCAAGGAATTTGCCTTTCAAAACAATTTCCGTGATTCGCTCATCTCAACCATACATATTGAAAACCATACCTCCGCAAAAGTGGCCAAAGCCAACGGCATGTACCTAGATAAAACCACCATCAGTCACGGAGACCCAGTTAACATTTTCCGCATAAAAAAATAAGCCGTATAGATGGCTGCTGGCTTTATGCCACAGATGCACATATTAATTTTTCGCTTCTGGCTGCTGGCATCTGGCTTCTGGCTTTTTGCCATCGATGCACAGATTAATTTTTCAAAAAGAAAAAAAGCCAAAAGCTAGCGGCCAGAAGCCAGTTGCCAAAGACCCCTTCTTAAAACTCCCGCCCCATCAACTCTTCCGCCGTTTCAATCAATATCTTTTTTCGGTCTGAACCAACGCCTGATACAGCATCCATATGTTGAAAAGCTTGCGTTAAAAATTGCTGCTTTTGATTCTCCGCAAAAGTCTTTATTTGATACTTATTGTATAGGTTCAGCACGCCAGAAATTTTCACCTCATCATTAGGCTCAACAAACAATTCGTGCAATAATTTAAGATCATCCTTGTGAGCAGAATCCAATAATTCTATCAACAACAAGGTCTTTTTATTGGAAGCAATATCGCCCCCAATTCTTTTACCCACTTGAGCCACCTCACCAAAACTATCTAGTATATCATCTTGTATTTGAAAAGCAATTCCTATGCATTTTCCAAACTCATACAAATGGTCTGCATCTGCCTCACTAGCGCCACCAATAAGAGCCCCTAACTTAAGCGAACAACCCAATAACACTGCCGTCTTGAGCGTAATCATTTGCAAATATTCTTGATGTGAAACATTGTTTCGCGTCTCAAAATTCATATCAATTTGCTGTCCCTCACAAACCTTTGCCGCAGTATCATTAAACACCCTCAATAGCAATCCCAAATCTGCCCCTTTTGTTAAGGCAAGTAAATCGGTCGACTTAATCATCATTAAATCGCCGCTTAAAATGGCAACAGGCATATTCCACTTTTGGTATATGGTTTCCTTGCCTCTACGCAAAGGAGCATTATCCATAATATCATCATGAACCAATGTAAAATTATGAAAGACCTCTACTGCAAGAGCCGCATCCAGTGCCAAATTCACGTCCTTTTCAAACACATCACAAGCCATTAAAGTGAGCACAGGCCTAAGTCGCTTCCCACCTAAACCCATCATATAATCTATGGGCTCATACAGCTCTTTTGGTTCAGACCCATAATGAGTTGTTTCTATTTTTTGATTGATAAGAGCAAGCAGTTCTTTATAAGTATACATGATTTTTAGGTCCATTTAAACAGGGTCAAATATCCGATTTATTTTTTCAATTAAGGCTCAAATTACTAACCTAACAATTTTTATTGGAAAATGATTTACTATTTAATCAAAATTTGAACGCTATGCCTACACGCATTTGAAGCAAAAAAACTGATCAAACAAAGGCTATTTCAAAAAGCCAAGCACCCAATATTTCGGTCTGAACCAAGCGCATTTAACAACAGAATATATTTAAAATTAGATTCCATTTAAACAAACAGCAAATGTATCGGATAGCAAATCCGAAACAGCCAAACCCCAGTTTGGTTTGCTTGTAGATTGCAAATTATTGAGCTAAGATTGTTTTATGAATTGCTATAAGAAAGCTAAATTTAAATCTCTGGTGGAAGCAGGACAATGCTGGAATTAAAACCTTTCGCTTATCTATAATGAGTTAACTTCATCACTTTGCCATCTGTTGCTCTAAGGATAACAGTAGCGGTTCCTCCCACCCAACCTCGCGGTAAAGTTCCGTCTACTATCCAATAATTATCGACTCTAATGGCCACAAGAGGCTTATCTCTGTCTATGTGTTTTTGGCCATATTTAGCCACCAAAATTGGTTCAGCAATAGCCAATGCGGTTTTTTCATTTGTAATAAGCGTATCCACATAAAATTGCTTTGAAGTATCGGCCAAAATTGAAGGCAACTCTATTTTCCAATAGTTATAAGAGGAATATAGATTCCTTCTACCTATTTGGCAATGGCTTACTGTAAATGCAGCCAGAGCAATGAATAGAATGAATTTAAAATTTAATTTCATTTGAGCAAATTGAAAATATCTTTTACTGAAAAGTCAGTTAAAACCCTGTCAAATTAAATGCTATTTACCACATAAAACTTCTTTCCATTTTCCTGTTTCAGCAAATTCTTTTATTATTTGATTTCTGTTTATTAGTAACTTTTCCAAATAGCTTGTCAAAATAAGTTTATTGAAAACCTTGCCAAAAACGCCAAAGGGTGAATGAAATTCAAAAATGTCTTTCATTAAAATTCCATTTGGTACTAGTTCAAATTTGTGTTGGTGAACAATTGATTTAAATATTCCTTTTGTTTGTTCATCCACAAAATAGTTTGGTCTATCAAATGCTGTTATTTTTGATGTTAGCTTTTGTTTAATGCCAAAATGCGACGCCTGCCAAGTTACGGATTCATTTAGTTGAATTAACCCTTTAGTCTTACCTGCAATTGCCTCCTCATTTGTATATGCTGTTGAAATTTTATGCAAGTCGATACTTCGTGAAAGGTCAAAGCAAATTTCAATTGTCGATTTAATTTCAGTGGTAAGCTCAATTATCGGCATCAATTTTTGGTTTGTGTCTCCTAAAATGTTTTTTCTTAAAGCATTTCGGCCAAATAGCAACTATCCAAAATAGATGCTAAAACTATAGGCAGATTTGGATGCAATTTGATTGATTACCAAAACAGGTATTTCTGCTTTGTTGCCTATGATGGTTTGCTCAAAAGATCCTCCAAAATAGGTAAAAATATTTTCATGGTTGTTGATAATGGTAATTAAATCGGCATCTAACTTGGCCGATAAATCGATAAACTCGTTGGCAAAGTCTTTTTTATCGATGCCGGTAATTGAATAAGCAACTCCATTTTCTTCTAATAATTCTTGGGCATAAGGAATATTGTGCTCAATTTTGGCCGCTATAAATGGATCCTTTTCCTTCACATAAACGATGTGAATTTTGGCATCAAAATACTTGCCAATTTCCCATGCATATTTGATACTTTGCTTTACCTCTTGGTTAAAATCTACCGGAATAATTATGGTTTTGAATCCAGCTTCCTTCATCGGCTTTTTTTGCACCACAATAAACGGCACATCCGAATTGGTAATTACTTTTAATGCCTTCGAACCCATCACATGCTGCATGCCTTTTACACCATGTGTACCCATTACGATGAGTCGTGCTTCCTGTCTATCTGCAACCTTACCTATATCATCAAAAATATTACCCATTTCAACATGTGCCGAGGCTTCAATTTGACGTTTCTCTAAGCGACCAATTTCTGCCTCAAGTGCAGATTTTGCCATAGGGGCATCCTTTTCTTTAGCAACAACATGCAACAACTCTATTTTTGCATCTAATATTTTAGATAATTGAGTGGCGTAAGCAACTGCACTATCGCCAACTGGCGTAAAATCTGTAGGGACTAGGATTACAGGCTTTTTCATCATTTTATTTTTGAGTTAATTCAACAATTTTATCTACTTCTCGAATATGATTTAATTTCATTTCCCCGCGCAATTTGCGTGCACTTGAGGTGAAATATTGATGACTGTTTAGGAATGATTTCTGCAAGCGATTCCACTCTATATCAGTCTTTAAAATTTCTAGGGCTTTGAGTTCCAAAAACAACTTATTTCCTATCAACCAAAAATCGGTTCGGCCCAAATAATCTAGATCTGCATCACAGATAATTTGCTCCAATAAATTGTTGGGAGTTTGTGGTATTTTGGTTGCCATTATCATCCCACAAATTTTATCTATTTGATCTTGGGAATAATTAAAACGAGGCAATTCGTTTCTCACAATACCACAACCAACTATTTCATGGTTATTTAATTGGACTGTAAATCCACTATCGTGAAAAAGCACCGCTGTGCGCAGTAAAATGAGGTCCTCCCCTACTATACCCTCTAAAACAGCAAGTTCTTCTGCCGCTTGATACACATCTAATACATGATTGTAACAATGATAATACAAGATTGGAGGCAACTCCTTTTCTTGTTTCTCGAGTATATATGCGCGTACCTTTTCAAATTCCATTACTCAAGTATAATCAAAAATTGCAAAGAAAAAAAGTTTAGAAATAAGCATATGGAGGGAATCTCTAGAATAAGCAAATATTTCGCGCAGATTTCGCAGAATACACAAATGAAGTTTAGATTTCGCAGATAATACAATTTGGCAGGTTTTATAAAAGCTAATGGCTAATGTCGGGGTAGCTAACAATTGCCTTCCCAAAGACCAAGGACCCAACCTACGCTAAAGCATTTACCTACGCCAAGGCTTCGGTAAACAAAGACGGCTGGCAAAGCAAAGACCAACAAATAATAGCCACAGATTCTCAGATTATACTTTCAAAAAATGCCTCTGCCTGCTGGCCTCTTGATGCTGGCTTTTGCCACAGATTCTCAGATTATACTTTCAAAAAATGACTCTGGCTCCAAGCTACTGGCTGCTGGCTTTTGCCACAGATTCTCAGACTATACTTTCAAAAAATGCCTCTGGCTGCTGGCTTTTGCCACAGATTACACTTTTCAAAAATTGCCCTATTAAAATCATCTGCGAAATCTCCTCTAATCTAAAAAATCTGCGTGATGGCTTAAAAGCGGCCAACGTATTTTAGGCTTTTACAAAAAAGCAAACGGCTAATAGCCAAAAGCCTTCCCAAAGACCCACCCTATACTAAAGCATTTACCTACGCCAAGGCTTCGGTAAACAAAGACGGCTGGCAATGCAAAGACTAACGACCAAAGACTTTCCCCTTCCCTGCAAAAAATTATGTACCTTGCAGAAATAGATTGATGAATATGGCTAAAAAGTCGAATGAGAAATTAAAAAAGCAAGTACAAAAGATATTTGCAGAAGCAGGTAGAAAAGTTTTGAATTACAAGCAAGTGGCCCGCAAGCTTGATATGGATAGTTCTGAAGGGAAGAATGAGGTGCTGTTGGCCATGAAGCAATTGGCACAAGAAAAGTTGATAGAAGAAATTGATACTGGCAGGTATGTCACCCTTTTTGTACACCAGTTTGTAATGGGCAAGGTCGACATTACTCAGAGCGGAACAGCTTATGTGCGTAGGGATGACGGAGGGGAAGATATTTTCATTGCGAGTGATTTTAAAAACACTGCTTTAAATGGCGATAAGGTAAAAGTATCCCTATTTGCGCATGAAGTAAATGGCAAACAAACGGGTGAGATTGTTGAAATTTTGGAGCGTGCAAAAACCTTGTTTGTAGGCGTGGTACAAGTGCATTACAACTATGCATTTTTAATTGCCGATGATAAAAAAATGCATGCCAATATCTTTATTCCGAAAGAGAAAATTGGTTCAGCCAAACAAGGAGATAAAGCTATTGCGCGAATAACAGAATGGAGTGCCG
Organism: Bacteroidia bacterium; assembly: GCA_044370475.1. Classification (GTDB taxonomy): domain Bacteria; phylum Bacteroidota; class Bacteroidia; order UKL13-3; family UKL13-3; genus B1. The sequence continues at coordinate 3,908 of JBILVK010000080.1, read as the reverse complement.
AAGAGGAAAATCCTTTTGGCGAAATTGTGGAGGTATTGGGCAGGCCAGGTGCGCATGAAACAGAAATGAATGCCATTGTGGTGGAGTATGGTTTTGCAACCCGTTTCCCTGAGGAAGTTGAGGCAGAGGCTGAGCGAATTCCAGAGAAAATTCCTGCTGCAGAAATCAAAAACCGAAAGGATTTTAGAAAGACATTAACCTTCACCATCGACCCAGAAGATGCAAAGGATTTTGATGATGCTATTTCCTTTAAAGTACTCTCTCCTACACTTTATGAAATAGGTATTCATATTGCTGATGTGAGTCACTATATCACCGAAAATGGCAAGTTGGATGAAGAGGCCTTACGCCGCGCTACCAGTGTTTATTTGGTGGATAGAACCATTCCCATGTTGCCAGAAAAACTGAGTAATGGGGTTTGTTCTTTAAGACCAAATGAAGACAAATTAACCTTTTCGGTGGTGGTTCAAATGAACAACAAAGCCGAGGTATTAGATACTTGGTTTGGAAAAACTATTATCCATTCTGTAAGAAGATTTTCTTATGAGGAGGCCCAAGAACGCCTTGAAAGTAAGGAAGGCGATCTTGCCAATGAGTTAAACATCCTGAATGATTTGGCTAAAATCTTAAAAGAAAAACGATTTAAAAAAGGAGCCATCAGTTTTGAAACACAAGAGGTAAAATTTAGGTTGGATGAGAATTTTAAACCTACCGATTTATATGTTAAAGTACGGAAGGATGCGCATAAACTAATTGAAGAGTTTATGTTATTGGCCAACCGCAAGGTGGCAGAATTCGCAAGCAGTTTAGGCAAGGGTGATCATAAAAAAACTTTTGTATATAGAATACATGAGGAGCCAAACGAAGACAAAATTCGCATGTTCAATATTTTTGCTGCACGTTGGGGACACAAAATTTTAACTCAGAGTCAGAAAAGTATTTCCCAATCTTTTAATCAATTATTAGAAGAAGTTGAAGGAAAACCAGAGCAAAACTTAATTCAGAGTCAGGCCATACGCACCATGAGTAAAGCCTATTATGGTTGTAAAAAATCGATGCATTACGGATTGGCATTTGAGCATTACACCCATTTTACTTCACCCATTAGGCGTTATCCAGATTTGATGGTGCATCGCTTATTGTTTAGTTATTTGCACAAGGGTGTTAGCGCCAATGAAGCCCATTATGAAGCAATGTCTAAGCAAAGTTCACAAATGGAAGTGAAAGCTGCAGAGGCAGAACGCGCCTCGGTTAGGTTCAAACAGGTAGAATACATTCGCGATTTTATTGGAGATGAATTTGACGGCATAATATCTGGTGTAACAGATTGGGGAATTTATGTAGAGATTAGTCAGTATAAAGCAGAAGGCCTCATGCGTTTGGCAAATATGGGCGATGATTATTATGATTACGACGAACAAAATCAATGGATCATTGGTCGCAAAACGGGTAGAAAATTTCAGTTGGGCGACCCTATTAGGGTGGTAGTAACAGCAGCAGATATTTTTAAAAGGCAGATCGATTTGGGCTTAGTTGGCATTGGCGAAAACTCCTTTGGTGGCAGGGCTTTGCGAGGCGCAGGTAGAAGAGAAGGCAAAAAAGGCAAAGGTTCGCACAAAGGTGATTCCCGAGGCTCAAAACACGGCGGAAAAAGCAAGAGAAGAAGATAGGGGTGGTTTTGAAGAAGGAAGTATGAAGTATGAGCTATGAAGTATGAAGTATGAAGTATTAAGTATGAAGTATTTTGAGTGAAGAATTAAGAGTGAAGAGAAATTATTCACTTGAAAGGAGTTCATACTTAATACTTCATAGTTCATAGTTTAAAAAATCATTCTTCCATTCTTAACTCTTAATTCTTAACTCCCTCCTACGCTAAAGCTTCCAACGAAAAAGCTTAACTAACCAACATCCTAAAATCCTCCGGCACATCAACGGTTTTGCGTGCTGCATAATCAAAGCAAACCATTCCCGTTTTTGCCTCACAAACCAAAGAATCATCTTGCTTAGAAAAACGATAGTACAAATCAAAACTACGCACACCCAATTCGGCAGCCGCAACTTCTATCTTTAACACATCTCCATAAAAACATTCCTGCTTATAAACAATGGCAGTATCACCCATTATTACGCTCACTCCTGCAAGGTTTTTCTCAGAATAACCAAACTGTGCAAAGTACTGCATGCGCGCCTCCTGCATCATTTCTAAATACACATGGTTGGCCAAATGATTGCCATAATTTAAATCAGAAATACGAACAGGAATTTCCATTGAAAACGAAAACTTCTCAGGCAATGTTAGTTTAATGCGAGCCATGTTTTTTTTCTTCAATAATACAGAAACATCCCATTATTTCGGTTCGAACCTATACATATTTATCAGTTATTTTAAATTTCTGTTCAGGGGAGTCGAACTTAAAACCAAATCACAATTAAGCTTTGCCAGTGAACATTCTTAAATGTATATCTGTACTATCTTTATTATGCATACCTATTGAAAATAGTTTCACAAAGCAATCAACAAACACCCTAAATAAAACAACTTTAGAAGTCCACCCAACCGAAACTCCAATCTAATGCAACATAAATATGGTTAAGAAAAGTAGGCCAACAAAGACCACTAAAAACAAAACTAGGTTCAGTAAAAATATGAGTAATGATTTTGAAAAGGAAAGCAACCATTTCTCTTTGTAAACCAATTTATGCGCCATGATAAAATAGACAAAAATCCAAATCAAAATTAAGGACAAAATAACACCATTTACTAAGTAGGTTACGCTGTCATCATGCGCCCCTATTACCCATCCGACAATATTACCCAGCAAAAAATATAAGCAAATGGTGAGCAACAAAAAGGAGAAATAATGCAAAGTAAATATGGCATGATCAAAATAAACATGATTTTTTTTGTGAAAAATACCAATCACTAATGCAAATAATGGGAGGTAAAAAAACAAAGTCTTGGGCACATTATTCCCTAAAGTAAGCAAGAACATTTGCCACAATTCATCAGGCATCCTACGCCTCAATTCTATGGCTTTAATATGAGTGAGGTAATCTAAAAAACCAATTTCATCTTCTGTCCCAACCAATGCAAGTTTGGCCGAATCTAAGTGCTCACGCGACCTAAATTCCGACGACAAAACTAACCCGTAAGTACTGCTATAATGAAAATTGTGATTACTCGTATACCTTAGAGAATCAATATGCTGAAGCTGCTCCTTGGTAAATGATTCTTTCCCATCATTCTGCTTATTTGTAGGCAAAATATGAGCCAAAAAGAAGGTCAAAAAACTTACAAAAATATACAAACGAACAGGTGGCAACGATGAATTACGCTTGCCATCCAAAAAGGTAAGCGTAAGCATTCCCGGCTTAAAAAATAAATGCTTAATGGTCTTCCAAAACTTACCTTCATAATGGGTAAGATCTTCCAAAAAATGGCTCACCAAAGCCCAAAAAGTCATGCGTGTTTCAACATTCTCCTGTCCGCAATTGCCACAATACCTATCTGGCACTTCCTGTCCGCAATTGAGGCAATTTGTTTCTTTCCTAAGGGGGTGATGACTCATAATAAAACGAATATAATCATTCGAATGAAACTCAAAAAACAAATGCAAAATAGCCGATCATTATATCGACTTTGATTTTTTGTTAGATAGGGAGGACAATGGCATCTGGCTTTTGGCGGAAGAAATGTCTTTAGTCGTTGGTCTTTAGTCTTTGCTTTGCCAGACGCCTTTGCTCATCGTCTTTGATCTCCGAAGCTTCAGCATAGGTGATAGCCTTGGCGTAGGTGATAGCTTTAGCGTAGGTTGGATCTTTTGTGTAAAAGCCTAAATTACGTTGACCGCTTTTAAGCCATCACGCAGATTTTTTAGATTAGAGGAGATATCGCAGATGATTTTAAT
>JBILVK010000081.1:0-12597 GCA_044370475.1 Bacteroidia bacterium | reverse complement strand
AAAACCTTTGATGGTTTCTTCAATTGGCACCAACACTCCTTTTAAACCGGTGAATTGTTCTGCCACATGGAAAGGTTGAGACAAGAAACGTTGCACACGACGCGCACGAGAAACAACCAATTTATCTTCTTCGCTCAATTCATCCATACCTAGGATGGCAATGATATCTTGCAATTCTTTGTAACGTTGTAAGATAGATTTAACTTTTTGCGCGCAATTGTAATGAGCTTCGCCCACAATAGCTTCTGTTAAGATGCGAGAAGTTGAATCCAAAGGATCCACCGCAGGATAAATACCTAACTCAGAAATCTTACGATTTAATACCGTAGTTGCATCTAAGTGGGCAAATGTTGTTGCAGGAGCTGGATCTGTTAAGTCATCCGCAGGTACGTATACGGCCTGAACTGAAGTAATAGACCCACGTTTAGTTGAAGTAATACGTTCTTGCATGGCACCCATTTCTGAGGCCAAAGTTGGTTGGTAACCTACCGCAGAAGGCATACGACCTAAAAGGGCCGATACTTCTGAACCTGCTTGGGTAAAACGGAAGATATTGTCTACGAAGAAAAGGATATCTCTACCACCTGACTTCTCATCACCATCGCGGAAATATTCTGCCATAGTAAGACCTGATAAAGCCACACGAGCACGTGCTCCAGGAGGCTCATTCATCTGACCAAACACGAGGGTTGCTTGCGACTTAGCTAATTCGGTATAATCTACCTTAGACAAATCCCATCCACCTTCTTCCATGCTGTGTTTAAACTCAGCACCATATTTAATTACATCAGATTCGATAAACTCACGTAATAAGTCGTTACCCTCACGAGTACGCTCACCTACACCAGCAAAAACCGACATACCTTCATAAGCTTTGGCAATGTTATTTACCAATTCCATGATTAATACGGTTTTTCCTACACCCGCACCACCAAACAAACCAATTTTACCACCTTTTACGTATGGCTCAATTAAGTCAATTACCTTGATACCAGTATATAAAGGCTCAGAAGTTGTAGACAAATCTTCAAATTTAGGTGCCTCACGGTGAATAGCTCTAGGACCATCGCTGTTAACGGTTTTCATACCATCGATAGCCTGACCAACCACATTGAATAAACGACCGCGAATATCTTCGCCAGTAGGCATAGAGATAGGAGCTTCTGTAGAGAATACTTCCATTCCACGAACAAGACCATCTGTACTATCCATGGCTACTGTTCTGATCATGCTCTCACCTAAGTGCTTCTGACATTCTAAAATAATGCGGGTTCCATCGGCTTTATCGATATAAAGAGCATCGTAAATTTTAGGCAACTTGTTGTCTCCGCTAGCAAAGCTAACGTCTACAACAGGACCAATTACCTGGGCTATAACACCTGATTTTGACATAGTTAAGTTTTTTTTACGTATAAAAAGTGCTGCAAATTTATTCTTTTAACACGAATTTCAAATAAAAAGATTGATTAAAATTTAGGGGAATGTTTTAAGTCGATGGTCCATAGTCCATGGACCATGGTTTTTTGAGGGCCATTTACCCTTTCAATAAATTAATTTTTGAGTATTCTTCCTTCAACCCACTTAGTTTTTTAAAAAAAGGGGACGATTAAAATTATTAAACGCTTCTAAGCAGCATTTTTTTACAACTGCGAAAACCTTACGTTTTAACTAATCCTAAGTCTACCACTTATCTTATTAGATGGCAAAATATTAGCCTTCTTAACTAAAAAGTGCTTTTAGTTCGGTGGCGTCTTCTGGCTTCATTTTGCCGGCTAAGATTAAGCGCAATTGGCGGCGACGTAAAGCACCATCGAAGCGTTTTGTTTCTTCTTCAGTTTCTGGCTCTAATGCTGGAACGGCCAATGGTGAGCCGTTACGGTCGAGGGCAACAAATGTATAATAGGCCTCATTGCTTAGGAAACTTTCTCCGGTTGGAATGTTTTCTGCCCATACTTTAATGTATACTTCCATAGAAGTATGAAAAGCACGAGATACTTCTGCTTGCAGCGTAACCACATCGCCCAACTTAATGGATTTGCCAAAGCTTACACTATCAACTGAGGCTGTTACTACTGTTTTTCCAGAATGCTTTTGGGCAGCAATTGCGGCAGCTATATCCATAAAATGTAGCAACCTTCCTCCCATTAAATTTTGCAAGGTATTGGTATCGTTAGGCAATACCATTTCGTTCATAATGGTTCTTGAGTGACTAGGCTTTTTTATAGATAAATGTGTCATGTGTTTTTATAAGCCACAAAAGTAATCATTAAGTCTATAAAAAAAGAAACCCGACTTTTGAGGGTCGGGTTCCTTTTGTAACAATTAAAAACTAATTTTCTATTACACGTTTGGTAATTACCTTGCCATCAACATTTACGCGAATGAGGTAAACACCATTGGCTTCTCCCAAAGCAGATGCACTAAATGTAAAATTATGGCTACCTGCATTTAATTGGCCATTTTCTATCACCTGAATGCGTGAACCAAGAATATTATATACTTCTATTTTTACTTGGGCGCTTTGGTTCAGACCGATTAAAATATTTGTTTTACCATAATATGGATTTGGTGCAACTACAAATGAGTTAAGACTGCTGTTTTCTTGGATTCCTGTTGGAACAAAGTTAAAGCTATCTGATAATACAGATTCGCATCCAGTTGCACTGCTCACTTTCACGGTGTAGTTTCCTTTTACAAGTGGTGTGTACGTTCTGCTGGTAGCGCCACTTATGGCGGTTCCGTTTAAGTACCATTGGTATTTTGCTTCTACGCTTGAAGTTAATACATCTCCATTTCTAGTGATGCTTGGCTTGCTTGGAATTGGATTAGCAAATACGCCTACTGCTGGTGAAATGCTTGCGCATAAGAAGGTATCTGATACTTGTACCGTGTATGATCCACTGGTTTTGGCGCTGTAATTATTTGCGTTTGCATTAACAATATTTACACCTGCTTTTTGCCATTGGTATAGGTAGGCTGAACCAATATTTGCTGAAAGTTTTACGCTATCGCCTTCGCAGAAACTTGTTGAACCTGTGAAAGTGATTGCTGCTGGTGGATTGGTACAAGTTCCATTGCCTTGGATGGCAAAAGTGTAGGTTGCTTCATCAAAATCATTGCTGCTAATTTGCAAGCTTGCATTTCTAAATCCAGCAGCATGTGGTGTAAATTTAACATTGAATGATTGGGTGCTATTTGCTGCTACAACTAATGGGAATGTTTGTGGTGAAACAAGGCTGAAATCCTTGGCATTTGTGCCTAAAACAGCTATTCCTTTAATGATTAACTCGCCTGTTGAAGTGTTCTCAATCACAAATGTTTTTGTTTCTGAAGTACCTGTTGCAGCTGTACCAAATTGTGTTTGTAAATTTGGTGTTTGCAAGTTGTTAGGGATGCTTACGTTGTTTGCTTTTACATTAATTTCTGGATTAGCATTGTAAGTATCTGGATTGTATAATGTAAGAATTTGTCCCCCTTCTAACACCTCACCTGGAATGGCATAATGAGCTTGATCTGTTAGAATAAACATACCCGCACCTAAGATAGCTTGCATGTCTATGATACCAGATGATTCTTCATCTTGTGTTAAATAACCTGGCTTACCGCTTATGAAGCGCGATGAATCGTGCACTGCAATTAGTTTTACCTCATCTGTAGCGATGGTGTACTGCCATATTTTAGCTAAGTAAGATTGGTTACCTGGATCTTCTTGTATCAATACATGACCGTAATTATCAATGGTCATATTGTCCATCATCTTAGGACCTTCGGTACCATCTAATAATGCTGTAATGGTTCCACCCAATTCTGGATTTTTGATATCTGTCATACGCAATCTCCACAAACGACTTGGTGCAGTGAAACCATTGGTAGTTACAAAATAGAAATCATTTGGATTTGATGGATCCCAATGTCCGTCTTCTGGTCTTAAGAAATTGGTTACGCCTAATGCATTACTTTTTGCATTTAAAGCTACTCCAGATGAATCTCTTACAATGCCTAAATCTATTAAACTAAAAGCAGTATTTGCTGCAGGAAAACTTGTGCTTACTTCGGTAGTTAAACCTGCAACCGCCACACCATATAAATGTCCGTTGCTTAATCCTGCTTTTTCTATTTCAGAACCTGTATTGGTTTTATTACCAATGTAGAAGTAAACTTGTCCTGGAGTTGCATCATCTGTACCCACCACAATGGTTTTATTTTGAGCAATTGGTGAGGTTATTGAGTTCTCCCATGAGAATTTGCCTAAGTAAGGTAATTCATAAGTAGTACCTGCATTTGCACCAGTTACAATGTTTGCAAATGCTCTACCTTCTGAACCAGCTTCTTCGCCATTCATGAAGATTCTTTCTTGCGTTCCTAAGCCAGTTGATGCATTGTAGAATGCACTTACTTCTGGCAAATCTGATGAACAAAAACGGTTGAAAGCTTTCTTTGCATTTGAATCTGCAGGGTTAAATAAAGTATAACCAGTGCCATTCCATAAGTTCACTTTTTGAATTAAATCACTTCCACTTTCAACAGCAAAATTTGATTTATTGATTACCCATTTACTGACAAAAGCACCTTTTGCTCCATGTGCTCTCACCACGCCTGCAGTGCTTTGCGCTTCATGAGAAACTAACAAAGTGAAGGTTCCATTATTGTTATCATAAGCACCTAAACCATCTGCTAAACCCACCATGGTATAATTGTTGTTTGCCTTCTCACCAGAAGCAAGCAAAGACTTAACAACAACTCCTTGTGATGCACCAACTATATAAGGTGCTGGTTGTGTGTTTGGACCTGTATTTGGAAAAATTACACCTTCTGGTCTTGCATTTAATAATTGAATTCTAGTATCGCCCATTAAGTTGGTATCGCGCACTGCATAAGGAGTAGTAGAATATTTTGCAAACATGTATTCGGCAAAAGCATCTTGCTCGCTACCAGTAGTTGTAAATGTTGCATTCATTGGAGTTTTCATAGCAGTATCTAAATTAACTCGATTTGTGCTATTAGCCACAAATGGATAACTATCTCCACCACCTGCTAAGAAATCTAAAGTAACCACTTTATACATTGTATTGCTATCTCCATATAACTTACCATCTTTTACTAAGATATCAATTCTTTTACCCATAGAATCTATGGTTATTAAACTCATTACTCTATTGCCAATTGCTTTTGTAGTATCATAACTAAATGAGATACCTCCAACTTGTGGAAACTGTCCAGGAGTAGCACCAGGTTTTGTTGCAGCCACACCATGCTCTATAATGCGCTTAACTCCAGCAGCACTCATAGTTAAAATAGATAACTTGTTATTAAAACGCAATGAGTTTTCAATATCTAATTGAGAGATATCTCCTCTTTGTTTTCCCGCAGATGGGTTAGCAACAGTATTCTCATAAGTTATGGCCGAACCAACCGCGTTGATGTTACCAATTGATGAGCGAATACCTCCTCCATTTTTAATGGAAATTTTTACTGAATTGTCTACTTTTTTAGCATACCATAAATTGGCATCAGAAGATAAATTTCCTAAATTGGATTCTTGCGTTCTCACTGCATTTCTGCTACCTTCTAAATATACAGTAGACTTTCCAAACTTATTTCCATCCTTGCTATTGATAACCGCAGCAATGGCAGTGGTTAATGTTCTTACTGCACCTGCTTTGGTACCCGGAGCAAATGCACTTGCATAAGTTCCCCATAAGCTTGTTACCATAGCAGTATCGGCTGCATAAGCACCGTTAACAGTTGAGTCTAATAAGTTTGGAATAAGAACTCCTAATGAGTCGAAATCACAAACAAAACGACCAATGTATTTCCACTCGCTGGTGGTATTTAAAATTGCCAAAGGCTCATTGTCTTTATTGGTTGTTAAAATTGGGTATTTATCTGCAACAGCAATACCTGGTCTTAACCTGTCGTTTCCATCTGCACAAAGGCTATGTGAACCACCTGCGATGATGATATCTACACCATTTAACAAGGGAGCTAATGCTTTTTCGTTAGCCAATTGTTGTAGGTGCGACATTAAAATAATTTTATTGATACCAGCAGTTCTTAATTCATTAATAGTGGGTTGTAAAACTGCGGCTAAAGCGGGCATATTATCTGAACCACCATTAATAACTGTAGTAGCACCTGGAGAAGAAATTGCAGCCAAAACCTGAGTGGTGGCACCTACAATTCCTACACGCTCGCCATTCATGATAATGATGGCAGAAGGTGCAATACCCTTCTTTTGATTATTGTTGGTAATATTTACCGAAGTTTTAAAACTATCCACTGGTAAGCCAGATGAAGTAACTAAGTAGCTTAAGTTAACATCATTTAAGAAATTTAAATTGGCACTTAAGTAAGGGAATTGAGCACCAATCCATCTTTTATCTGCACCATTGCTTCTAATATCAACACCAATGATGCTATTTACCTCTGAAGTACCTAGGTCAAATTCATGGTTACCAAAAGCAGAACCTTGGAAGCCCATGATGTTCATCATAGCAACATCTGTTCTACCAATTGCAGCCCTAATGGCTTGCGAACCGCCATAATAATGCGATGCAGTACTTCTTAAATGCGCTTGCATGCTTGGGTCCTCGCCAGCAGATAAAAACGGACTAGGTATAAAACAATCGCCCGAAGCCAGTTTAACAGTGTTAGGGTAAGTACCTTCTAAGGTATCTAATACCGCAGCAAAATTGGGTGCATCTATGGGCGCATCAATTCCACTTTCCATATCAGAAGCATGCAATACTTGCATTTGGAATGCACTGCGCGATTGAATTTGGAATATGGCCACTGTACCACTTACTTCATTAGAAAGTAAAACAAGATCTTTTCCGTTTGGACTTTCATTTCTAGGTACAAATACAATGCCTTCTGGACCTAAATCGCCAACAGAAGCAAGGTTTGCTTGGCTAGGAGTTACGGTAAAATTTCTAGTATTGATGTATTGAACAAAATATGGGTTACTTGGGTTGGTAATGTTGTAAATCATCATTCCACCAATACGCTCTAAAGCAACAAATGCATAAGTACTATCTAGTATTTTTCCAATGGTTACAGCTTCTGGTTCTGGACCTTTGTTATCACTTCTATCATCTAAGGCATTGGTTGTATGTCCGGCATTAAAATTGGCAGGAAATTGAGCCAAAACACGTTGCTCAATTTCATCTTTACTATCCCAAACTAAGGCACCAGTTGTGCTATTCCAAATTGAGAATGAACGGGTACCAAAAACAAAAATACTATCAAATTTTCCATCATTGTTAAAATCTCCATATCTATTGGTTACATTTAATCTGCCTAAGGCACTATTTGCTTTCACGGCAGCAACACCAGAAGCACCTCCAAATTTAGTAGTATCTAACACATAAGAAGCATTATTTACCCTTACTTCTTCGTTGTTTGCAGAACCCCAATCGGCTCTTGCATCACCTTCGTTGGCAGTAACTAAATAGGTTTGATTTCCTACTTTATAGCTTGATATCCCATCTGGATTAAACATTCCAAAAACAGGGAAATTAGCTATACCTGCACCAGCAGGTTGGTCTGAGGGATCTAATCCGTTACCTGGTAAATTGTGATTTTTAAAACCTAATGGAATTAAAGAAGTAACCGTTGCAGTTGGAATATTAACTACAGCCATACAATTGTTTTCCTGACAGGTAACCCATGCGGTAGTGTTATCATCTGAAATAGTTATAAACTCTGGCTCCAAATCTTCTGCCACCGTTGAATTTCTAAGGAATGAAGTACCTGATTGAATCTTACCAAAAATGCGAATTTTTGGGTCAATTACTGTAGGTGCATTGAAGCTGGTAAAACCAGCAGTTTGCACATTACTTTGCGTTAAGGAAGCAGCACCTGCACTTAAATCAATAATAGAAATAGAACCTTCTGGATCTATGGTATAACCCACATTTGGCTCACCTTCATTGGCAACTAACAACTTCTTTCCATCAGAAGTAAAGGCCAAATTATCAGCATTGGCACCTGCCTTTACTTTGCTAATAAAATTTCCATTTACGTCTAAGAAAACAATGCTACTTGGATTTGTTTTACCATTAGAATCTATAACGGCAATGGCAATTACTCCCTTTTTATTGCTTGCTACCGAAGTTAAATCAATACCATAAGGTTTGATAGAAATGGTATTTAGTAAAACGGGATTTGCCGGATTAGCTATGTTCACTATCTTTAAAGTGGTATCTGGACCATTGATAACAAACATGCGTTTTGAACCAGGGTCGTATGCAGAAATTTCTGCTACTCCTCCATTGGAGTTGTAGGTACCAATAGAGTACCTGCCTAAAAGTTGCGCATTAATTTGCGAAAATGCTTCTTGCTTGAGACCCAATAAGCCAAAAAGTAAGAGCAATGCATGTAGAAATTTTATTTTCATGTGTAAGTATTTATACACCCCAAAATTGCCTTACCTACATGTTGCAAAAGTTAAGAGAATCTTAACAAATAGTTAGCAAGAGTAGAATGAAACCGCTAGGAAATAAGTTAACCTAAAATAAATGTTTTTGTAACATTTTGGAAGCATTAAATTAACAAACGTTTTTTTTCTAATCTTTACACTCCATTAATAACAAGGTGCCAGATTGATAATCAATTTGAACAGTCCCATCTTCTGCGGATTCGTTGCTACTGCTAGATCTCACGCCTGTTTCGAGGCTTTCGTTATGAAGGTTGTATTTGAGACCAGTTGTACTGATGCCTGTTACTAAACCCAAAGGCATTAAAGAAATGGGAGCTCCCTTTGTATACCATTTATCGAAGTGTGGAGGCAAACAAAATATCTTAGAATAATCATCATACATTACCAAATTAACTTGGTCTTTATAGTATGCCATGCAATTGATATTATTGAGTGTATGATCCGCTCTTTTGCCTGTTGCCCAAAGTATATTTATAGCCTTATGTTTACGTGAAATAAACAGCTCTATCCCCTTTTGCAAATCAGTTTTATCTTGATCGGGCGTATGTATTATTTCTACAGGAAATTGATGTGCTAAAGAATTTTCTGGATGATGTTCTCTATCAAAATCTCCTAATACAATATCAATTTTAATTCCTAATTCTAATACACGTGGCAAAGCTCCATCAAGCACCATTACAACAGGGTTCCATTCTAACAATTGGTCTAAAAGTTCCCTGCTACAGGCCTCTCCATTAGCAATAATAAGGGCAGGTTCTTGTGTATCTCTTACAATGTGGTGACTCGACATATGCGCAAATATGCAGTATTTTTATGGAAGAATGGATGAGTGCATCGCGGCGGTATTGGTTCAGACCGAATGAATTTCTGCTGCCATTTGATGTGTGGCAATGGCTTTTTCTGTACCTGTGTATTGCACACAAAGGTAATTTGGCGAGGGTTCAATTTGCTGTGTTTTGAGCCAATGAAAATAGTTGAAAGAAATAGGCAACACGATATACCTAAATTGATGAATATTTAGTTGAAGTGCCTCAACAAGCTGTGTTTTCAAGGGTCTATCAACTTCCTCGAGGAACATAGTTTTGGGTTTTACTTTAAAATGTAGGTAATAATCTATTGCTATGAGCTCTTGTAAATAAGGGTCGTTTGGATATTTATGCAGGCAAAAAGATGCTAGAATTTCAAAGCTTTCGTCGAGGGTATGTTTATGAAAATTGCTTCGCTGGCCGAACCAAGCGCCGAGTTCTGTAAAGAACTGGAACATGCCTCCGAGGCTTTCTACATATAGCATGGTATTGATTGCACGTTTTTTATTCCAGTACAATTCCAATGCTTCTTCTAATAAGGTTACTTGGTGCAATTCATCCTTGCTGAGGTAATTGCTTTCTATTATTTGATAAGGTGGATTAGGATCGAAAACATAGCCATATTGCTCATATTTTTCTCTAACCGGAGTGCCTTTTAAAAACTTTAGAAAGCCCAATTGCAGCTCGGGTGGATGGAGTGCAAAAACCTGCTCAAAGCTGTAGGCAATGTCTGAGAGATAATCGAGAGGTAAACCAACAATGAGATCTAGGTGCATTTCAACATAGTCTTTGAGTTGAAGAATGACGCCTTTTGTTTTATCAAAGTTCTGTTTTCTACTTACCGCTAAATTGGCTTGTTGGTTAACCGTTTGAATGCCAATTTCGAACCTAAACAAGCCCTTTGGTACCTTTTCTTTGATGAATGCAATGATGTCTGGATGCACAATATCTGCAGTGATTTCGAACTGAAAAACATTGCCTGGTTTATGGTTATCTAAAATAAACTGAAAGATATCGAGGGTAAAATCTTTCTTCACATTAAAGGTTCTATCTAGGAACTTAATAACCTTACCATGTTGCATTAAAAACAGGAGGTTTTCTTTAATGGTTTGTGTGGGTAGGTAACGTACTTTATTGTCTAAGCTTGCCAAACAGAACTCGCACTTATAAGGACAACCCCGAGAGGTTTCCATGTAAGCCACTTTGGTTTTGATTTGTTCTTCTGGTTCAAAAACATACGGATTAAAATCTCCAAGATTATTGATATCAAAGGAATCTGCTGAGGGTGTATAGCAAATTTTGCCATCAATTTTCTGAACCAAATTTGTTACTTGCGCAACATTTGGGTAGTGTTCTAAAAATTGCTGAAATGGTATTTCACCTTCTCCTGTAATGATAAAATCTACCTCTGGTTTTTTAATTAAATCTTGGTAATCGTAGCTGACTTCTGGTCCACCCAATAAAATTTTTATCTGAGGATTTAACTCCTTAAGCAACCTTGCCACCTCTAGTGTTTGGGTGATGTTCCAGATATAACAACTAAAGGCCACCACTTCATATTTTGCACAATTCTGGGCAATTTCATGCGGGTTTTCTTTGATGGCAAATTCCTTCCATTCCAATCCTTTATGGTTTTGGTTCAGACCGTAAAGAATACGGATTGCCAAATTCATATGAATATATTTGGCATTGAGGGTTGTGAGTAAAATCTGCATCAATTTTTACGAACTAGTTGGCGGTAAAAATTGAGTTTTTCTTGAATGAGTGTTTTGTTGTTGTACTTGCTGCGGGCAAGTTCTGAGGCATTGTTTCCAATACGCTTTATCTCGCGTGGATTTTTGAGTAAGTAATCTAATTTGGCTCTAAATTCTTCTGCGGTATTGGCAATAAGAATATGTTCTCCGTCCACAGCATCAATGCCTTGGGCGCCAAGGTTGGTAGAAACAATACATTTACCTAGCGCCATTCCTTCTAGGATTTTGACCCTAATACCGCTGCCAGAAAAAAGAGGAACAATCATAATTGCCTTATCGTTCATGAGGCGAATGGCATCTTCTACCTCGCCCAAAACGCGGATATTATTTTGGTTGTTATAATCATAAAACTCTAGCGGAATATTTCTTCCTGCAAGGTAAAAATGTAGGGTTGGATAGTCTGCCGATAAATCGTACCAAACCTCTTGTATAAACCAATTCATGGCCTCTTGATTGGGCATCCAATCCATAGAACCAAGGTGAAAAACGCTAGGCATTTCTAAGTTTTCTTGGTTAATGATGAGTTTGTCTGCATTGATTCCAAAAGGAAAAATGCCAACAGGAATTTGGCAATTATCTGCCTTCAACATATCGCTATCTGTTTGGGTAAAAACAGTGATACCATCGAAGAGATTGAGCATAGAAACCTCGTATTTCTTGAGTCGAGAAGCCAACAAACGCAGGTATGAACGCTTAAGCATATTACCGTCGTGTTTGGCAAGCGTTTCCCAAATTTTGTACTCAATATTATGTTGCCTTAGCACGCAAGGGGCATTGCTGTATTTTCTGATTGCGGCAAGGTAAGGCGCCACAAAAATACTTTCAAAAACTACTACATCAAAAGTTTTGGTCTGACAAATTTCGATGAGTTGTTTCTCAAATTCGTCGCTAATAAAACGATCAACGTGGTACGATCTGCTACTAAATAAGTTGAGTAAAGCATCTTGCGGCTTGATCCGATTATCTATGTAAGTGAGATGAATATCTCCCATATTCTTCACGTGCTCAGGAAGTTCTTCGTATTCTATGTAGTGCTTTTCGGTATTTAGCGCAGCAATGGTAAGCTCTGAACCGGCGTGGCAGCAGCCCATGCTTTCATTAAAATTGGCAATTGCGCCGCCGTCTTTGAGTGGCCAAGGAAAGCGATTGAATATTTGCAGAATTCTCATTTACAATGCAAAGAAAGGAAAAATAAAGTTAAGTTAATTTGGAAAATTGAGAAATGGGTGATTTTTAGGCTTTAGGGGTAAGTATTGGATTCTTTGGTCTGCTATTATCGCTGCGCTTAATAGTGTTTGTGTGATTGAGGGGAGGTTAGGTTAGTTTGTTAGGTTTGTAAGGTTTGTTAGGGAGATTTGTTAGGGAGATTTGCCTGCTAATATCGCTGCACTTAAAAGAGTTTGTGGGATTATTCGTTTCACTCATGGTCCCTTTTCGGCCGTGAAGGGAACCAATCCCGCAGCGCTATCGCGCTGCTCTTAAATCACTTCGCAAAAAATCAAACCTAGCGGTTTGGTTTTTGCTTTGTGATTTAAGAGTGCCGGTATTGGTCATCAAGTGCATCTAAAGGGACTCGAACCCCCATCTTCAGAACCGG
>JBILVK010000206.1:0-3489 GCA_044370475.1 Bacteroidia bacterium | reverse complement strand
AAACGCTCTATTTTGGTGGGGGCACGCCGAGCCTATTAAGTAGCAGTGAGCTCGATTTTTTGTTTGAGACTTTGCACAAGCATTATGATTTGAGCCATTTAAAAGAAGTTACCTTGGAGGCCAATCCAGATGATTTAAGTGCAAGTTATATTCAATACTTGGCGCAAACTCCCATAAACCGTTTAAGCATAGGCATACAAAGTTTTGAAGATGATCACCTCAAATTGATGAACCGAGCGCATGTGGCGCAGGAGGCCATTCAATGTGTAAAAATGGCGCAAGACAGCGGACTTCATCAAATAAGCGTCGACTTAATATACGGCATTCCGGGTATGAGTAAAGAGGTATGGCAGCGCAACGTAGAGACTGCTATCAACCTAGGTGTATCGCATATTTCAAGCTATTGCTTAACCATAGAGCCAAAGACTGTTTTTGGAGTTCAGTTGAAGAAGAACAAGTTTCAACTTTCCACAGATGAGGAGAGCGAGGCACAGTTTATCGACTTAATTAACTTAACAGAAGCAGCGGGATTTGAGCAGTACGAAATCTCTAATTTTGCCAAGGATAAGCAGTATGCTTTGCACAATACCAATTACTGGAAAGGGGTGCCTTACTTGGGTGTTGGTGCGGGTGCACATAGTCATTTTCCTGGTGTGCGCATGTGGAATGTGAGCAATAACCAACATTATTTGCGCGATATTGAATTGGGTATTTTGCCTTTAGAAAAGGAGCTTTTGAGTTTAGACAATCAGTTTAATGAGTGGGTTATGACAGGCTTGCGTACTCAATGGGGACTATCACTTTCAGAGGGTATCAGGCGCTTTGGTTCGAACCGAATGATGGAATTAAACAAGAGTTTGCAAACTTACATTTTGGATGGAAAAGTATTGTTACAAGGCGATATTCTTGTGCTTGATAAAAACGCGCGCTTCCTAGCGGATGGCATTGCCGCCGCAGGGTTTATTGTTTGATGGAAGCTGTTAGCTGTTAGCTGTTGGCCGTTAGCTTTTGGCCGTTAGCTTTTGGCTTTTAGCAAAGTTCTCATATCATTGGGGAATATTTCTCGCAGATTATGGCGATTCGTTTTTGATTTAAAATAGATTTCGCAGATGGTTTTATTAAAAAAATTATCCCTCAATAAAGACTTTTATAACAAAAGGAATTCCTGATGCGTATTTGTAATCCGAACCTACCCAAATCCTATGTGTAGATTAAAAATCTAAACCAGCTAACTAAGAGCAAAAGGCCAACAGCTAAAGGCTAACAGCTAATAGCTTCCCCCCCTTCACGGTTTCAACCTATACGCTTTCTTAAAAATGAGCGAATCTTGGAGGTTGCTAAAATGAAGCAATAATGCTCTGCCGTCTTTTGTAAGACTCATGCGGTTTACGTATTCATTAAACTCTTGATGGAAAACCAATACACCTAAAGAATCTAGGATCATGAGCTGCGATTGGGCATGAATGGCGGGGGTTAAGGCGAGGACAGCCAATTGTTTATAGGCAGCAATGGGACTCACATAAAATTGTTCAACGGGCTGAACCAATAATGGATGGGTATAAAAGAATCCGTTATGAGGATTGCTCACACGCATGCGATTGGTACCCTCTAGACTTACGAGAAGAGAATCGTACACCTGAGCTGGATAAGCCTGAACAAAGGGAGTGTCTTGTGGCATCTCGGCCAATTCTTCTATGTTGATGAGATTTTTAGGCTTAGGCTTCTCGTATTGACGCACAGATTCTGTGGCCATTTTAATGGTAAACTGATAAGGTTGAATTAGCAATACATACACCAAATAGGGAGCGATAATGAGCAAACTTAGGTTCATTAACCTAAACACATACTGCTCCACAATTTTTGTTCCTGCCCAATATAAAATGGATCCTATTAAAGCTCCAAAAAGTGCACTGATAATGGTGACTGGAAAGAACCAAATAAAAGTGCTGTACATTTCATTTTGTAGCCTAAAGAAACTGCTTAATGCATTCAACAAAACATATGAAATCGCAGAAATACTATAAAATACAAAAGCGTAAAAAAAGATTCCGTAAGCCTTTAAGGTGGCTTGTTTTTGAAACTTTACTTTTACAAAAAAGAATATAACCAGAATGCTTATTGCCGATATGCTAAGCCAAAGACTATCTACTTCAAACAAGATGGGCCAAAGAAAATCTAGTTCCATGTTATTACCTAAATTGATCGTTGCGAATGAGTGATTTGTTTTCTACCTGCTCCCAAGAAAAAAACCTCTTTCTCTCTATGCTCTTAAATAATATTGGCTGACCTTCACTCAAAGAATCGTTTAGCACAGGCATGTTTTGAATGTGCATGTGTAGGTGGGGAAAGGTGGTATTGCCGCTATTTCCAGACAATGCCAAGAACTGACCTTCTTTGATGGTATCTCCCTTGTTTACCTGCAAACTGCCTTTTAACAAATGGGCCAAAAACAGATACCTGCTCTGGTTAATTTCAATTTCTATAAAGTTTCCTCCCGGATTTAGGGTATCTTCTCCTTTGTAAATGGCTTGGGTTTTAAATCCATCTGCCACATCATACACTATCCCAGAAACGGGTGCAAAAATACTGTCGCCAAAGGAATAAAAATGGCTTGAATCTGTTCCATCACCATGAAAAAATTTACCACTCTCTCCTATTTTCACCATATCAATGGCGAACATTTGCGGAGGATAATTGCTATGGTAGTTAACCCATTTCTGTTCGCCAGCATGCATGGCCAACCAAGTGCCTTTCACAGGTGATGAAATTAAGGTTGATTTTTCTACAGGTGATTCAATGAAAGTACCTGGCACAATAAGTGCGGCCAAAATAAAGGAGGTACTACAAAAAACACTTACTAAAAAGAACAATATACGTTTTATGAATTGGTCAATTAAACTTTTAGAAACTGTAAAACTCAAGACCAATTCTTGTATCGTTATCCAAAATAAAACACCGACAAATACTGCATGTGGCAAAACAGGTGCAACAGGCCTAAATTGGGCAACAGCCATAAACCAAACTGGAATATCGGCCAGAAAAGCTAGTAAGCCAATAAAGAAATAGGCTTTCATAAAAATAACCAAGGCATCTGGTTTCATTTTAAAAATGAACTGTCTATCTTGTTTTGTTTTGAAGACCAAGAACAGCCTAAAGAGCGCCAATGCCGCAAAAATTCCCGCTGCTATCCACAATCCTTGGGCATATGTTTGCGCGTATTGTTTTAAATTTTCTTCCATATATTATTCAAATCTCAAAGCTTCAATGGGGTCGAGTTTACTTGCCTTTATAGCAGGATAAAGGCCACTGGCCAAACCTACAATTACGCAGAGGGTAATGCCACTTATCATCCATAACCAAGGAATAATAAAGCCAACTCCAACCAACATGGTAACAATATTACCGATGATAATTCCAAAAATAATCCCGCCTATTCCACCAATCTGACAAATCAAGATGGCTTCAAATAGGAACTGTGTTCTTATTACT
>JBILVK010000205.1:0-3504 GCA_044370475.1 Bacteroidia bacterium | reverse complement strand
GGCATCAAAGCTATTTCCAGCATTTTCTTTGGTATTGTATGCCCTTATAAAAAAGCTGTTCTCTTTGCGCAATTCAATTTTGTTTTGGTTAAACATGATATCCTTTAAACTAAATCGATTATCGCCCTGATAAACCGTTGTTCCAGTTCCAAAATTTGAATTTACAATAAGCTCAACATCTTTTTTCACCATATAATGTAAAGACAAATTCATCTTTAAATTACGTGAATTATAATCCACCAAATCAACCTCCTTATACCCTTTTCTTAAAGCGTATCCATAGCCCAAATAAGGAATGCCAGATTGCTTAAATCTATTGGTGGAGTATTCGTCGCCATACACGTTTACGGCATCGTAACCACCAGGGTTGTTTTCATCAACCGGACTCTGAGCCGTCTTCTCATAATTGGTAGCCTCCCAATCGTTGGCACTCATGGCGTATAAGTTAAATTTGTAAGCAAATTTATCCTCGCCTTTTTTGTTTTTAAAAGCCTCCGCATACCTAATAGCAACCTCATTAAACTTGCGCTCCCCCATCTTAATTTGAACCGATAATCCTTGGTAAACAAACGGACTTTTGGTTACCATATTAATTACCCCGTTAAATGCGTTTGGCCCATAATACGCGCCACTTGCGCCCACAATTAAATCTACACGTTGCACATCTAATTCTGAAGCACCTAAAAAATTTCCCAAAGAAAAATTGAGTCCCGGAGATTGGTTGTCTACCCCATCAATTAACTGCAAACTTCTTACCGGAGAAGTACTGTTAAACCCACGTGTATTGATAATTTTAAAACCAATGCTGGCACTGGTCATATCCACCCCTTTTAACAAAGCCAAGCCCTCATAAAAATTGCCAGCTGGCGTCTCTTTAATAGCAATGGCATCCATGGTTTCTATGGTAAGTGGCGCCTGCTTTTGCTTCATGGTAATTCTAGAATCCTTGATAGAAACTTCCCTTAACTCACGGGTGTTTTCCTTTAATTTTACCTCTATGTTTTTGGTAGCGGTCTGAACCGATACGTCTGCTTTAATATAGCCGATATACGATACCTGTAATACCAAAGGAAAGGGCTGTGTAGTCTTTAAGGAAAAGGCACCTTCATAATCCGTGGTAACACCAGATGTACTTCCCTTTACAGAAATGGTAGCACCAATTAATGCTTCGCCGGTTTTTGAATCCTTTACAATTCCCTTAAGCGTAACAGGCTGCTGCGCCCAAAGCCAAAAAGTAGAAATAACAAATAGAATAGCCAGTATATACTTCTTCAAATTACAATCAATTATTGCCCAATAATACTAAATCTTGATAAGATACAAGTCTATTTGCAAAAGATGCAAAAAAAAAGTTTGAGATTTCTTTTTACCTTTCAACAAGTTAAAAATGAAGATTCAATAGAAAATCCAGAAAAATTGAATTCGTTATTGCTAAAAAAAAACAAATAACGTATTGAATGGGAAGAGGTTAAGTTCAAAGATGTGACAAACTAAATTTGAATCATTTGTATAAAGTGCAAAATTTTTGGAAAGAATTATAGAACTAGAAGAATATATTTACATTCATGAAATTGTTGAATAAAAAAGTTTTTTTCATTCTTGCCTTTTTATCTTCCTTCACAATAAAGGCACAAGCACCTTGGGAAAAAACCATAAACCCTAGTTTGGCAAACTCAAACTACTTAACAGATTATAAATTTATAGAAACCACTGATAAAGGAATACTTGTTTTGTTTTCGACCAGGAAATTTATGGTCCTTATTAAACTAAATTCTAGTGGGGAATTGTTATTTAAAAAACATATTTATATTAATAGAACAGCCGACAATTCCCTCGTTGCGGGAGGATTAGTTGAAGATTTAGACCATGGAATCATTATCTCTGGGATATTAGTAAATAACGCCTTTACAAAAGCATTTAGGCTTAAGTTAAATCCTTGTTATGAACTCGACTATTTTGTTTACTCAGACAAAGATTGTGATGGTGGTTCTTTTGGGCCTATTTTACAAAAAAACACATTGATTGAAGCTAATCTAGTTTTCGATTTTGATCTATTCAATTCATCACTAAAACTTAATTCGATAAACCGAGCTGACAATAAATTAATAAAAAGTCAATTTTTCTTTAATACAAACAATCCTGATATTAAACAAATATTGCCAAAAGAAAATGGTGCCTATATTGTGGGAAGTGCCTATTTTGATTGCCCTTGGCCAGTTCCAAACATTAATTGTTTACATTCTTATTTTCTGGATATAGATAGTAACCTAGCACTCATAAAAAGCTATGTTTTTGATAAGGGTATTACATACCCAACTATTGGAAACTCTATTGCAAATTACAATAACAAAATTTATTTGTTTAATGCTTGTAAAGATACCATTGCCAATACAGGCCGATACAACCATGAAATGGTTAAGGTTTCTGAGGACTATAGCAAGGTGGAAAGATTTAGGTTAAATGACCAAAGAGAAATGAATGGAGGTAAAATGCAAGCAATTGATGAGAATATTTAC
Organism: Bacteroidia bacterium; assembly: GCA_044370475.1. Taxonomy (GTDB): domain Bacteria; phylum Bacteroidota; class Bacteroidia; order UKL13-3; family UKL13-3; genus B1. Next base: position 988 of record JBILVK010000205.1, on the reverse strand, counting down.
ACCTGCTTAAGTTTTTACAATGATTCTACGTTAAAAGAATCCTCTGCTCTAATTGCTGGCTTTAACACCAACAATGATTCATTTTTCACCCAAACCATAGATACCATTAGAAATTTAAATGCAGTAGACTTAATTAAAACTTATGATAAAAAACTCTTGTTTATTTATTCACAAAAATATCCGACCACCGTTAATCCATCGTTTGTATTGTTTAAATATAAGTCCAATTTAGAGCCTGATACTTTTCTAATCCAAGATACTTTTATTTATGATAAAACCTGTTTAACCTCTATAAATACCCAAGATTTAACTATTAATATTGATAGCCTTTTTATGTCCAATTCTGAAATCAATGAACAATTAAATTTCCTTGATATTAGTCCTAATCCAGCAAGTGGCTCTGTTAAAATTTCATTCCCTATTGCACAAATTAAGCCAGCAAAACTTAGTATAATTTCTTTAAATGGAAAAATTGTTTTGGAAAATCTACTTACAGAAAACGAATCGATTATTCAAATTGAAAATTTAACTCCGGGGGTATATTTTGTACAATTAAAATCAGAAAATAGTGCCTACATAAAAAAGCTATTTGTTAAATAATTCAGGTTAACTCGTTATTGCCTAATAGTTCTAAGTAAAAAAATTGTAAAAGAAAATGGTGCTTATGCACTCACCAAAAAATTATTTGATTTTTACTGCTAAACCTGCAGTAAACTCACCTTGAAATACAATTGGATTAAAGTACACATTTGGCGCACAACCACCGTATCCGCAGAAGATTCCAGCTCCACCCATTTCTAAAGGCATATTCCCTTTGGCTTGTATGCGCAGGGCAACTTTTTCATTTAACTCTGCTTTAAGTCCTATACCAAAGGTGGCTGCAAAAAACCATTTATCGCCACTGGCTGAATTATCTTCAGGAGTAAACTGCGCAGCACCTAGGGTGAAAATAGTATGTGGTGTTACCGTTCCTTCTGTTAAGTTTTTC
>JBILVK010000204.1:0-3507 GCA_044370475.1 Bacteroidia bacterium | reverse complement strand
CTTGTTTTTGAAAACCTATATTGGCCAAAACAAAGGCTTTAATGATTCATTATAATTATTTATTATAAGCACCCCGTTCTGCCGCCATCTACAGGCACGTTAATACCTGTAATATAAGCTGCATATGGACTAGCCAAAAAGCAAGCAGCATAAGCAATTTCATCGGGTTGTGCAAATCTATTCATTGGAATCTCGGCTAGCATTTCGTGGTTAACCTCATCAATGCTTTCGTTTTGTTTAAGCGCCTTGCCTTCAATAATTTGTTTAAGTCTATCTGTGCCAGTAGCACCAGGCAAAATATTATTCACCGTAATGCCCATTGGCGCCAATTCTGTGGCAAGCGTCTTGCTCCAACTGGCCACAGCGCCTCGTATGGTATTAGATACACCCAATCCTTTTAAAGGAATTTTTACACTGGTAGAAATGATATTGATAATGCGGCCGTATCCGTTTTGGGTCATACCGTTTACCACGCCCTGAACCAAATGATGGCTGCTAATTAAATGGCTATTGAAAGCCCCTAAAAACTCCTCATCCTTTGCCCCAATGGCTTGTCCCGGACTTGGTCCGCCACTGTTGTTTACCAATATATGGTAAGAATAATGTGCCTGAATCTTTTTTTCTATGGCAGCCTTAACTTGCTCTGGCTTGCTAAAATCGGCCACTAAATAATCGTGTTTCTGACCCTCGCCAGCGTGCAAATCGCGCACCACCCGCGAAAGTAATTCTTCATTTCTGGCCATCATGGTTACATTGGCCCCCAATAAGGCAAACTGTTTTGCTATGGCAAATCCAATGCCCTTGGTGCTGCCACATACTAAGGCATTCTTGCCTGTTAAATCAATATTCATGAAACGAAAATACGGAACAAAAGAAATTATTTAGTAATAATACTTTGCCATTTTTCCAACACTCCTTGCAAATCTTTTGGAATGAGCGGCTTGGATAGAAAGTCATTCATACCCGCTTCCACGCACTTTGCTTTATCTTCTGTCATCGCATTTGCCGTCATGGCAATAATGGGAATATTCTCCATGCTTTTTCCACTTTGTCCGTTTCTAATGCGAACAGTGGTTTCATACCCATCCATTTCGGGCATTTGATAATCCATAAAAACTAAGTCGAACTTTTCTTCACTCATCATTTGTAAAGCAATGATGCCATTTGCAGCCGCTTTAGAGGAGTACCCTAAATTTTTTAACATGGCACTTGCTACTTTTTGATTGATTAAATTGTCTTCTACCAATAAGATTTTTAGATTTTTTTCCTCAATAATTTTCTTTTCAACAACTTCTTTATCTTCTTCAATATAAGCCTGGACTTCTATGTTGAGCAAAGAGCACAAATCCCTGAAAACATCGGGTTGCTTAATGGGTTTAGAGATTAAGTAATTAAAGCCCATGGTTTTTATTTCCTGTCTAAAAGAACTGCTCTTATTTTTGCTTAAAAATATCTTGTAATCAAATTGCTCAAATTGGGGCGGAAGGATAGGTTTTTGCTGGATATATTCCATTTCATTATGCAATCCAAAAAACAAAATTTTCCTTCTACTGGTCTTTGTTTCCTCTGCCTCATTAAGCTTGCTAATGCGTTTGCATTTCATTCCCCAGTTAAGCAACATTTTTTCGAGGTTAGCTGCCAATGCATCATTTTCCTTTAGGATAAAGGCATAATAATTTTTCAATAAATCATTCCCTTCCCAAACGGCTCTATTTTGCTGGGATTGCTTTAAGAAATGCGCGTTAAACCAGAAGGTTGAGCCTTGACCAGGCTTACTTTTAATGCCTACATTTCCACCCATCATTTCCACCAATTTTTTACTGATGGAAAGTCCCAAACCCGTTCCCCCAAATTTTCTATTGGTTGAGGTATCTGCCTGCATAAAGGGAGAGAAGAGTCGTTTAATTTTTTCCTCTGGAATTCCAATGCCCGTATCGTTCACCTCAAAACTTAAATGGACTTCCTTTTCACTCTCAAATATGTTTTTAATATGAATACTTACCTGACCTTTTTCTGTAAATTTGATGGCATTGCTGCATAAGTTAATCAGTATTTGCTTTAGCTTATTTGGGTCGCCAATAATTTGCTCTGGAATTTCGCCCTCCACCTCCATAAACATTTCTAAATGCTTTTCATTTGCCCTTGCACTTAGAACGTCTAGCACTTCCATGATGGCTGGAGTTAAGTCGAAATCAATTTGCTCTAATTCAAGTTTTCCAGCTTCAATTTTAGAAAAATCTAGAATGTCATTAATTAGGTTCAGCAAAATTTCACCACTCACCCAAACCGTTTGTACATAATCTTTTTGAAGGTTATTTAAATCGGTATCGCCCAAGAGATGTGTCATGCCAATTATGCCATTTAAAGGCGTACGCAATTCATGACTGATATTGGCAAAGAACTCTCTTTTGGCAATGTTTGCCTGATTGGCATTTTGGAGAGCATCCTCTAATTCTACGGTGCGCTTCAGAATAATTTTCTCGAGGTTTTCTGTAAATTGTTTTAGTTTTTCATTTTGCTCGTAAAGGGCCAAACTTTTCTCCTCAAGCAGTTTTTCTGCTTGCTTTCGGGCTTCTTTTTCTCTTTCGTACCTTTTATTCCATTTGCTATCTTCTAGTTCTTTAGTCATTTAATTGGATAGTAAATTTAACTGATTTATTGGGCAAATCTTCTCTTTTTACGAGTCTCCCATTTTTAAAAAAATCTATGGAACCAATGATTAATCCTTCGGCCAAATCTCCGTAATGGCGCTCACTAGAATAAGTGAGTTCCATAGTTTTCTCATCTAAAAAATCGGATTTAAATTTTGGCAGTTCCGCATCTGGATAAAGCTTTTTAACCTCTACATGGATATAGGTTTCAATACTAGAAAGAAACTCAATCACATTTTTGGGTTTATTTACAAAGGTTGGATAATTTGTACTTAAGGTTTTAAATAAATACATCCCAAATATTTTTAGCAATTCCGACATAGGAATATTGGTTTCCTTGCTCAGATTTGCAACTAGGGCATTCATTTCTAAATGGCTATAGGTTCCAACAGAGGTATAGGCACCTCCCGAATCTAAGTTTGAATGATCTATTAAATGGTCGACCATATCTAGTGAGAATTTCTCCTCTACCATGGCCAAAAATTCGGTGAAAATAATTCCTTTCATAGACTTGACTTTTGAGTGAATTTAGGCAAACAATTTATATAAAATTAACAAAAAAAGGAAAATAAAAAATCTTGAGAATACCCAAAACCTTTTAAATTGCGCCATGCAGTTTTTGTATCCCAGTTTTTTATTTGCGCTTTCCCTGGTAGCTATTCCTATTATTATACACTTGTTTAATTTTAGGAAGTACAAGAAGGTTGTTTTTAGCGATATTCGTTTCCTACGCCAGCTCACAGAGCAAACCAAAAAGCAGCAGAAAATTAAAGATTGGCTCATTTTATTGTGCCGCGTTTTGGCCATTTCATTTTTGGTATTTGCCTTTGCTCAACCTTTTATTCCCGCCAAAGAA
>JBILVK010000203.1:0-3530 GCA_044370475.1 Bacteroidia bacterium | reverse complement strand
TGCGCGCGGTTGGTCTGAACCAAAGCCAAGCTAACAAGAAATAAAAAAATCCACTTGTTCTTCATACGAATGTCAAAAGTAAGGGATAATTTAATTTAGCGAAAATCTTTACTTAGGTTTGTGCAAATAAAATGAACGAAATCAACGATAAACCAGATTCCTACCAAGCCTTTCTATTAGACGATGCCACCAAAAGTAAGTGGTATAGAATTGTGTTCGATCTTAAAAAACAATTTGGCAAAAAGCCAGATATGAACGGCATTCTCTTCCTCATTGGCATGCGCGAATTGGGGCAATTACGTGAATTTGAAAAGGATGAAAAAATGGACCTCATGCACATTGCTACCTGCAAACTCCTGAGCTACGAGGGTTATTATAAGCTAGAATCTATTGATGAAGAAGGCTGGCCGCACTATCAAATGATTAAAGCCTTGCCTTATGCAGATTTATTGAGCCAGGAAAACCGACTCAAAAAATTGGTTGTAGATTACTACGTAGACAACGAGCTTTTTATCCTAGATGAGGAAGAAGCTTAAGGCTTATTTACATACACCTCATCCAAGGCCTTGCAAAGTATGCCGCAAGCCATGTCTATCTCCTCTAAAGTAATGGTTAATGGCGGTGCTATACGCACCCTGTTGCTGGCAAACAAAAACCAATCGCTTATAAGTCCCAAACCTAAGGCACTTTGCACCACCAACAAAGTGTTTTCAAAGCTATCAAGCTCCATGGCTAACATCAAGCCTTTGCCCCAAATTTGCTTGATGGCCGCATGTTGCAAACCCTTCCTAAATCGCATTTCTTTTTCGGCCACTGTTTCCATATAGCCACCTTCCAGTAATTCGTTAATGCCCGCCAAAGCAGCAGCAGCAATTACGGGGTGACCACCAAAAGTGGTGATATGACCCAAGATGGGCTTATCGGCAAGCAAGTCCATTTTCTCCTTGCCCGAAACCACCGCCCCTATTGGCATGCCAGCGCCCAAAGCCTTTCCTAACAACAAAATATCTGGTATTATGCCATACTGCTCAAACGCAAAAATTGACCCAGTTTTGCCCATACCACTTTGTATCTCATCAAACACCAATAGTGCTCCCACTTCATCACACTTAGTACGCAAGGCTTTCAAAAATGCTAACTCTGCAGGTATATATCCTGCCTCACCTTGCACCACCTCGGTAATTACACAAGCTACATTGCTATCAATTTTCTCAAGGCCTTCCAATTGGTTAAAATCAATAAATGAAATGCCTGGCAACAAGGGCCTAAACGCCTGCTTATAATATTCGTCGCTGTTTAAACTTAGGGCAGCGTGACTACTCCCGTGATAAGCGTTTTTACAAGCCACCACAGCCGTTTTGCCCGTTACACGCTTGGCTAATTTAAGCGCAAGATCGGTGGCCTCTGCACCCGAATTTAAGAGGTAAACCGAATCGAGAGAAGCAGGTAATAAACCCGTTAATCGAGTAGCCAACTGCGTCTGTGCAGATTGCACAAACTCCCCATATACCATCACATGTTGATGTAAATCTAACTGCGCTACAATAGCCTCTTTCACCCGCTCATTGCCATGCCCCAAATGACTCACACTGATGCCCGAAATTAAGTCGAGGTACTTCTTACCAGCCACATCGTATAAGTAATTTCCTTCCCCACGGGCAATTTCCAATAGCATGGGAAAGTGCGTGGTTTGCGCTTGGTGCAGCAAAAATCCTTGTCTATTGTTCATACTACCTTATCCTTCATCCTTAACATAAACCGTTTAATAATACCAAAGCCTATCAATCAACCTCCTATTCCCGCAACACAATTAGGGCTTCAAAAATAGCTAAAACCCCCTGCAAAATTGCGAGGAAAAAAAGGCACCAACATGCATGTGATGATGAATGCTTTTTAACATGAGTAAAGACTATATGTCAAGAACAACTCTAAGATTTCCCTGAAGTTTTGCTTGCTGTTCTTTGGTTAACTGTCCCAGTCTTGTTATTAGTCTTATGTTGTCAATTGCTCGAATTTGGTCAACTAGTATATCACTCAATTTGTCGAGTTGATTCTTTTTTAAATGGACTCTTAAAAGTTCAATTTCTGGTCTAACGTTAGTAGTTATCGGGCAAATTAAAGTCGATAAATGCGTTCCATTTAACAAATCAGTTTGAACAATAACTACAGGTCGAGTCTTTCCTGGTTCTGTCCCCCTGCTAGGATTAAGGTCAGCAAGCCAAATATCATATTGTTTAATTTTCATCCAACAACATTTCAAATTCGTGCAAAATATCTAGCGATTCCTTTCTAGTAATTAAAGACTCTTTTTCAAGCTGCTTTTTTAATAGTCTTTTCTTGTTCACACGATTGTAAATACTAACAGCCTCGTTAATGTATCTGTTTCTAGCTAAATTAAGTTTAGAGGTAATTTCTTCAGCTTCTTCAAAAATATCGTCATCTAATTTTAGCGATAATGTTTTCATAATGACACAAAGGTATATATAATTAGTATATACTACAAAATTAGCCTTGAAAATTTTCGAATGTCAATGTGTTAATACAGCCAAGCATTTTCCATTTTAATCCAAGGTTGGTTTTTGGGTTGGAAAACAGAAGAAAGATTTTTTACACAATTGACAGAATGAATACATTTTGACGATTGCCAAACAACGGTAATTTCCCCGTTCGAATACTCTTTGGTTAAATTGTTTTTATCCATGGTAATAACAAATATATCTATTTTGTACACAACCAAAGCATCACCTGCTTGAAAGGTATAAATATCAATGCTGCCCACTTCCCCTACCGCCATCCTATTGTAAAAATTGAAACGAAATGAGTTGCGTGCATGCAATCTAGCTTAGAGAAATACTACCTTTGCGGCTCCTAAAAATGATGAACAAACAAAAGATAGCTGTTGCCAAAGGCGATGGAATTGGTCCAGAAATTATGGATGCGGTATTGCAAATTTTTGAAGCCGCTCAAGTGCCCCTAACTTATGAAATAATTGATATGGGCAAAAGCTTCTACGACAAAGGCTTTAGCACTGGCATGACCCCCGAGGCAAAAGAAACCGTTGAATCTTTAGGCATTTTGTTTAAAGGTCCCATGGAAACCCCCAAAGGAAAAGGCGTAAAATCTATCAATGTTACCGCGCGCAAAACCTGGAGCACCTACGCCAACCGACGTCATTTTAGATCCATTGATGGCGTAAACACCGTGTTCTCAAAGGCAGGTATTCCCATAGACCTTACCATTGTAAGAGAAAATATTGAAGGCACTTATGGTGGCATTGAGCATATGCTTACACAAGATGTGGCCTTGTGCAGAAGGTTAATCACCCGCCCAGGCAGCATTCAAGTACACAAGTTTGCTTTTGAAATGGCCAAAAAAGAAGGCTTCAAAAAAGTAACCTGTGCCCACAAAGCCAATATCATGAAACTTACAGATGGTCTATTCTTAGAAACCTTCTATGAAGTTGCCAAAGATTATCCAGAAATTGAAGCCAATGATATTATTGTAGATGATTTGGCCATGAAATTGGTTAG
>JBILVK010000079.1:0-12854 GCA_044370475.1 Bacteroidia bacterium | reverse complement strand
ATCTATTTCCAAAAGTTCTTGCCATTTCCAAATGCTGCTCCTGATCCTTACCAACCGGCACTTTTGTAGCCTTATGTATAATAATATCGGCCGCCATTAAAACAGGATATGTAAGCAAACCCGCATTAACATTATTTGGCTGCGTTCTGGCCTTTTCCTTAAACGATGCTACACGCTCCAATTCTCCCATATAAGCATGCATATTCAACATCATATACAACTCTGGAATTTGCGGCAAATCACTTTGAATATATAAGGTGCAAGCCTCTGGATCCAAACCACAAGCCAAATACTCCACCAAAACTTGTCTCACATTATTATGCAAGTCAGCAGGATTTGGATGGGTTGTCAAGCTATGATAATCGGCTATAAAAAAATAACAAGTATGCTCATGTTGCATGCTCACAAAATTATTAACCGCCCCCAAATAATTCCCTAAATGCAGGTTGCCTGTTGGCCTAATTCCACTAACTATAATCTCTTTGCTCATAACTCCTGCAAATTAAAGTAATTTCTTCGTCTCATTTTCTATTAATTCCCACAGTTTTTCTGCAGTTTTATCCCAAGAAAATTTCAACTTTTGCAAGTTTCCTTTTTCTATGATGGTCCGAACCAAAGCAGGGTTGCTGTATAATTCTACAAGCTTATCTGCGATATCCTCTACTATAAAAGGGTTGACATAAAGAGCTGCATCACCAGAAATTTCGGGCATGCAGCTTACATTGCTACAAATTATTGGGACTTCACATTCCATAGCCTCTACCAATGGAATTCCAAATCCCTCAAAATACGAAACAAAGGTTAATGCAAACGCAGAACCCATTATTTTTTCTAACTCAAGCTGACTAACCCTACCTGTTATATGAATATCACCCGCATGTTTACAAATATCGAATCTTTGTTTTAACTCTTCATTGCCCCAAAAACTAGAACCTACTATCAATAACTTATAATCAGATTTTGTTCTATTCTTAAATTGTTCAAAAGCTTCAATTAACCTAACCAAATTCTTACGTGGACTCATTGAACCCACAAATAAAAAATAAGGTTTGCCTTGCGAATGTTTTATGCGTGTTTCCTTTTTGCTTAACTCATCTAGCTTTCTATACCCTTCATTAATGCCATTATAAACTACCGTAATTTTTGAGGAGTTAATTCCATAGTTATTGCAAATATCTTCCTTGCTAAACTGCGAAACCGTTGCTATTGCATTGGCTTGCTTCGCAAATTTTGGCACAAAAAAGTTATAATACTTCCTATAAAAGAAAGTTAAATCCTTTGGATAATGATAGAAATTAATGTCGTGAATCACCGCCAATTGCTTTGTTTTTGAACCCAAAACCAATAAGCCATCGGGCGCCAAAAATAAATCAGGCTTGAACCTATTTAACAAGTTTCTTACCGACCATTGATAATACAGGATGTATAAAAAAGGATGTCGCGCTGGCGGAAACAGCACAATAGGCTTCACATTGCTGCCAAAAATAAACTGTGCATCGTAGGGCCTATCAAATAAAAAAATGAATTCATGCTCTGGATGAGACTGTGTTATTCTCTTTATAGTTTGGTAGGTGAACCACCCAATTCCATCTAGTTTGTCTGGAATCAAGGAACGGGTATTTACCACAATTTTCATTTGAGCAATTTTAATTTAATTTACAATATTTAAAAGCATTTTATTTGTGCCGATCCAATAACTACTTTTTTAGTAAACAAAGTTAAGCTATGTGTTACCATGCATCAGTTAGTGCAAGCTACCAGCAATTAGAAGAAAGGTATGAGCGTCCTTTCAATGGCGATTTGTTTCCTTCATTTACCCAAATGACGGATACAATTGCATTTCATGCCAATGGGTTTGATTTCCCTTTACTACCCATTATTACTCAAGAAAATCCTAATCTAATCAGTTGTTATAACTGGGGCCTCATTCCTTCATTCACAAAAAATGTGGAGGAAAGTAAGAAAATAAGAAGTTTATGTTTAAATGCAAAGTCAGAAACCGTTTTTGAAAAACCATCCTTTAAATCCTCTATTATTCAAAAGAGATGTTTAATTCCTGTAACCGGCTTTTTTGAATGGAAACAAGTCGACTCAAAAACCAAAATGCCGTATTTTATTCACCTCAAAAAGGAAAGCATTTTTTCCTTAGCAGGCATTTATGCCGAATGGTACAATAATGTTGAGGAAAAAACATACGGAACATTTTCCATACTCACAACAGAAGCAAATGAACTTATGCATAACATTCATAATACAAAATTTAGAATGCCTGCGATTATAGAAAGAAAAGAGGAGGAAAATTGGCTCAATGAAAAGCTTGATTCAAGTCAAATAAAAAAGCTATTGCAACCTGTCTCCTCTGGTATTATGGATGCATATACCATTTCACCCTTAATTAGCTCTAGGAAACACACTAGCAATGTTCCAGAGGTATTAAAGCCCTACCATTACGATAGAAGGGATTTGTTTTCATAAAAAAAGCTGCCTTATTTCTAAGGCAGCTTTTTTATTAGGCATGCATTCTGTTTTTCTTTTCTAACAATGCATCTTTAGTTTCTACATGGTCTGGATCTGGAACACAGCAGTCTACTGGACAAACTGCAGCACATTGTGGTTCTTCATGAAATCCAACACACTCAGTACATTTAGCTGTAACAATAAAATACGTATCCTCAGATACTGGGGCAAAACGCTTAGAAGCATCAATTGATTCTCCATCAATTGTAATTGCGCCACTTAAATTGTTTCCATCTGCCCAAGCCCATTCGGCTCCAGCTTCATAAATAGCATTGTTTGGACACTCTGGTTCGCATGCACCGCAATTGATGCACTCATCTGTAATTATAATAGCCATATTTTTTTATTTTTTAATAGGATGATAACTACTGCAAGTTTAGTTTTGTTGACGCGTTCAAAAAAATAGAATTAGTCTAAATTATATGAGTTATTCACAAAGGATTGAAGTATTTTCAAAATTGGGAGACAGATTTCGTCAAGTAAATGCAGAAATGCCTCATTTACAGATTTCTTATCTGCACAACAATTGGTTCACCCTAGATATGCAAATGCGGTCTATCACCGCCTGGGCCGAACTTTTAAAGAAAGAAAACCTTGAAAAGTGGCTTTCATCTTACCAATTGGAGGAGCCAAAACAAGAAAAAAGGGTTGCAATTATCATGGCTGGCAATATTCCTTTGGTGGGTTTTCATGATTTATTGTGTGTATTAATCACAGGAAATATTGCTTTGGTTAAATTAAGCAGCGATGATACCAAGCTAATGGAATGGGTGATTGAGCAAATAAAAGAAATAGATCCACAATTAGGTTCAAAAATAATCATGGCCGAAGCTTACCAGCTGAAGAATTTTGATGCTGTAATTGCCACTGGTAGTAATAATAGCAATAGGTATTTTGAATACTATTTTAGCAAAGTGCCAAACCTGTTGCGCAAAAACAGAAAAAGTCTTGCGGTAATAACAGGAGAGGAGACTCCAGAGGAATTGGATGCTTTAGCTGATGATGTTTTCCTGTATTTTGGAATGGGTTGTAGAAATGTTTCTAAGGTTTTATTGCCTGTTGCCTATAATTTGGAGCCCATGTTCATTGCCTTTGAAAGGTATAAAGACATTATAAACCATAACAAATACGCCAATAATTATACCTATCATAAAGCATTGTTTTTAATGAACCAAGACCCGCATTTAGACAATGGGTTTTTAATAGTTAAACAAGATGATTCATTAGACTCTCCTTTGAGCGTTTTGATGTTTCAATTCTACGAAAACGATCAGGATATAACGGCATTTTTAGACTTGCACAAAGACCATATTCAATGTGTGGTTGGACATACAACAGGAAAAGAAAGAGTGCCATTTGGTATGTCGCAACAACCTGCCCTTTGGGATTATGCAGACGGAATAGATACCATTGCCTTTTTAAAGAAACTAGCTTAATTTATTAAGCCAGTTTCTTTAAAGCTTGCAAGTATAATTTCTGCAGCCAATTTCTCCATGGGCTGAATTCTATCCAATAATGGATTTATTTCGGTGATTTCAAATGCACACAAATTGGGTAAACTTAAAAGTGTGCTCAGGATTTTTATTGCCTGGTCCTTAGATAATCCATCATGCACAGGGGTTCCTGTTCCAGATGAATTAGATGGGTCTATACTGTCTACATCAAAAGAAACAATGATATGGTCGCATGATGATAAATGATTAATACTATCTTCTAAAATAGCGTCAATTCCTATTTCTTTTCTATCGGTTGGACCAAAATGCTTAATTGACAACTCATTTAACATTAAAGACTCTTCAGATTCAATGTCGCGTATATCAATAAATACTAGGTCAGAAGGGTCAAGTTTTGGATAAACTTTGTTTGTACCTAAATGCATTAAGTCTTTCCACTTTTGCTGCGTGTATTTGTCGACATTGTTTTTGCCTTTACTTTCATCCATGATCCCCATGGCTGCTGCTAGGGGCATACCATGCATGTTTCCACTAGGAGAGGTGTAAGGAGTATGAATATCTGTATGTGCATCTATCCAAATAACACCCAATTTATTTTTAGGATATAGGTCTTTATACGCTGTTATGGCAGCAAGTCCATTGCTATGATCGCCGCTAATTATCCATGGCAAATGCTGAGTTGAAAGAGCCTCTTTTATTTTGCTACTAGCATTGCTAATCACTTCATAAATTGTATCAATATGAAGAGCATATTTTGTTTCTTCAAGCTCTGCTTTATCCTCAACTTGAACAATTTCAATTGGGGTAGATGAAATAAAATCTTGCGGTAATTCTTTTAGTAATGCTTGAGGACCAAATTTAGCCCCTTTTTTACCCGCACCAAAATCTGATTCAATAGTTATAATCTTGACATTTTTCACAAAACCTCCAAAGGATGGTAAGCGGCAAATATAGTTAAAACCTTATCTAGACAAAATGGATAAAGAGATTCAGCGGAAAAATAGATGGATAAAAACGAGTTCACAATTTATTATTTATTATTAACCAGAACCTTTTAGTAAAATTGCATAAATTTTCATGAATTGAGCACATTAAATATTAAAAATCGGTATACCGATCTAATTCACCAAACATTTTTCTTTCCTCGTCATGGTTTTAATGTAGTTGATAACAAATTGCATTTTCATGATATCAACCTTATGGATTTGATTGAGAAATATGGCACTCCACTCAAATTCTCTTACCTGCCCAAAATTACCTCACAAATTGAAAAATCAAGAGATTTGTTTCAAGCAGCCTTCGAAAAATATAATTATAACGCCAAATACAACTACTGCTATTGCACCAAAAGCTCTCATTTTAGTTTCGTTTTGAACCAAGTGTTAAAAAGTGGTGTTGATTTAGAAACCAGTTCTGCATTTGATTTAACCATTATCGAAAAATTAGAAGCCTCGGGCAAATTCAAGAAAGACCAATTTATTGTATGCAATGGCTATAAAACAGAGCAATATGCCAAAAATATTTCCAAATTGGTAAACAATGGATTTAGTAATCTCACATGCGTGCTAGATAATATCGATGAATTTGAGTTAATCAACGCGCATACAAGTAGGCCTACTAACCTTGGAATTAGAATTGCAACAGAAGAAGAACCAAACTTCTTGGTATATACCTCCCGCCTTGGGATGAGCCACAAAAAGATCATTGATTTGTACCAAGAAAAAATTGAAAATCATCCGAATTTTAAGCTCAAAATGCTGCATTTTTTTGTCAACTCAGGCATTAGAGATACCACTTATTTTTGGAGTGAATTGGCTAGGTTGGTCAACGTGTATTGTGATGTGAAAGAAGTTTGCGAGGACCTTGATACATTAGACATTGGTGGTGGTATGCCCATATATACCTCTCTGGGTGTTGAATACGACTATGCCTATATGATAGACCAGATTGTTTATTATATCAAAGCAATTTGTGAGAACAGGGGAGTTCCGGTTCCTAATTTGTTCACCGAATTTGGCTCTTTTACCGTGGGAGAAAGCGGCGGTATGTTGTATTCTATCATTGGTCAAAAAGAACAAAACGACAAAGAATTGTGGTACATGATTAATAGTTCTTTTATCACCACCTTACCAGACACCTGGGGAATTGGTCAAAAATTTATTATGCTGGCCGTTAATCAGTGGGATAAAGAATTTCAAAGAATAAATTTAGGTGGTTTAACCTGCGATAGTCAGGATTTCTACAACTCAGATACCAATACCAACCAAGTATTTATGCCTAAATTATTGGAAGGGGAAGCCTTGCACATGGGTTTCTTTCATACAGGTGCCTATCAGGAAAGCTTAGGCGGGTATGGAGGGATTCAACATTGCTTAATTCCAGCTCCTAAGCATGTGCTTATAGACAAAGACGAAGAAGGAAACCTTAGCTACTCGCTGTTTGCAAATGAACAAAATGCAGAAAGCATGTTAAATATTTTGGGGTACTAGTTTGATAAAAGAAGAAAAGTAATATATTTGCACAAAATTAAAATTATGGCAACCACCCGATTGAAAAGAAAAGGAAGAAGAAATAAGGTATCTTCAGTGTTACGTAAAATAGGTATTAAGGTTAATACCCAATTAGTAAAGATAAAATCTCCTAATGCAGAACGCACTGTAATCGTAGAAGACTAATTCTATTCTTAAAAGAGTTTAAACCCCGTAGAGATATCTTCGGGGTTTTTTTTATGCAAAAAAAACTCTAAAAACGAGATTAATTTCCTTTAAATCTAATTCTCTTAAAATTCAAATGTCTAAAAATGCTTAGGCGCATAAAATAAGATAGAACTTATTGGAATTCAAGCCTTAAAGTGCAATGCAATTTGCCATTATCCTTTATGTATTAAACCGAATGATTAAGGTTAAATTCTGCAATTATTATCCTAACTACTTCATTTTATTAAGCATCCATAACATACAGACAATTCATAAACTGCGGTTTTAATTTAATTTGATTGGAATAATTTAGGTTCCATGAAAGGTATTAGAAACGGCTATTGAAAACAGCAAATTGTGAGAATTTAATCAACCTAAATGTGAATTCTTATTTAATTTATAGTGAACCACAGAATAAGAGTATGTGAGATTTAACAATCAAAAAATAGCTCTTAAGTAGAAATTACAATAATCAGCTAAAGCCTCTAAAAAAAGTAACAATTGAAAGTTGGTGCAGAATAAAAAAAAAGTAAAAAAATGAAACTTCAATACCTCAAGAAATTGGCTAAAGGAAGCCCTTTAACCTAATTTCTTAAAGAGTGCCGTGGAGGAGATTCGAACTCCCATACCCTTGCGAGCACCACCCCCTCAAGATGGCGTGTCTACCAATTTCACCACCACGGCAATGAGGCGCGAATATCCTTTAAAAATACCAATTTGCCAAGTGGAATTCTATTTAGATGCACCTTTTATAGGAGCCAATACACTTGAAATTCCATCAACCATTGAGCTAAATCCATCAACAACTGATTGAAAATCGGTAACAAACAATACAATAATGAAAGTTACGAGTGCCACAAAGAAAAATCTAAGTATTTGATTCATTTATTTATTTGAACAATCAAATTTAAGGCATTTTTTCAAAATCAAGCTTTATTCAGAAAAACATTTTCCCCATTCGTTTATTATTTTCTATTTTAGTAAACTATTTTAATCAAATGAATCAACATCAAATTAGTTCCAACGAGTTATTGGTCAAAATCAATGAAAAAGGAGCAGAAATATGCTCTGTAATGGATAAAACAACCGGTTTTGAATTTATTTGGAATGCAGACCCACAGATATGGAATAGGCATGCACCCGTTTTATTCCCCATTGTTGGCAAGCTAAACAACAATAAAATTGAAATAAACAAAGAAAGCTATTCCATGAATCAACATGGTTTTGCAAGAGATCTACTGTTTGAACCAATAGAGGTTTACAGTGATTTACTTAAGTTTATGCTTACATACTCTGATCAAACCCTGGAATTATTCCCTTACAAGTTTCGTTTTTTTATCACCTATGAATTGGTTCAATCGAAATTAACTGTTAGCTATACTTGTTTGAATTTGGGCGAAGAGCCCATGTATTATTCTGTAGGCGCCCACCCAGGCTTTTCATTGCCTAGCAAAGATTTGGCAGAATATAGCATCGTTTTTGAAAAGCCCGAGAATTTGGATAGGCATTTGTTAACAAACGGACTTTTAAATAGTGAAATTGAGCATTTAGGCGAAAATATTTCGAAGATAAACTTGAATAATGAGCTGTTTTCTAAGGATGCTATCATTTTGAAGAACCTCAATAGCTCTTGGCTTAAATTGGTTCAGACCGAAAAGAACTATGCGATTAAGTTAAATTTTGATGAATTTGCCTATATGGGAATCTGGGCAAAAGTGGATAATAGCGACTTTATATGCTTGGAGCCTTGGAACGGAATAGCTGATTCAGTGGGATTTACGGGAGATATTTCGCTAAAAGAGGGAATTTTAAAATTAGAAGCTGGTGCAGAGCAAACATTCTCTTATTCATTAGAGTTTACCATGGTCTAATTTTGAAATGGCAGCCAGTTACTTCTTTTATAAATTGATGCTAAATGTCTGATAGTCTACATGTAATGTCTGATTAATTTGATGTCAATTATTTAAAAAGTAGGTAGCTAATCCCTGGTTTTTTAAAATTTTATGCTTATAATTTTGAAAAAGACAAAATCCGACTTTATTTAATGTTTGTTGTTGGTTACAGGATAATTTTGGAATAAATAGAAAAACAAAGCTCCAGAAGCATAGGCCAAAATATCATAGTAATCTTGGGTGTAGGCTTTTAAAAATTTAGGAGCCACCCATTCAAAAGTAATGGTGAAAAATAGGAGTGTTCCTAGAATTGCATTCCCTTTATAAGTGAATGTGGGCGCAATCCATTTTTGTTGAACAAACAGGGAGGCTCCCATTACTAAAGGGATTAAGAGGAGGTCGTCGAGGTAATTTCTAATAAACCAAGGTGCGTTTGTTACTGCCTGAACCAATTTATCGATAAGGAAAAGTAGGATGATCCATCTGTATGGAATTGGCCTTATCATCCTGGGAGAAGCGCGAGAAATATGGTTACAAAGGCGATGAGAAATACCAAGATTAACTGACCTCGGTGGAGCCAATTTTCAACAAACTTCCAGATTACACTGTTTTCAGCTTTTTTAAGCTTAACCTTTCTCATGAGCGGCGATTGTTCTTGCTGCTCTTTTTCTAGCTCAGCACGCTCTTCACGGTACTTTTTGTCCAATATTTCGCCGCAATGGCTACAAAACGCAAGCTCACCATTGGTCCAATTCTGACAATGTTCGCACTTTTTGGTGGAGCTAATTATTTCTGAAGATTTCATTTAGTTGTTTTTCTCTGTAGGCAAATATCCCCTTAACATTCTTATCTACAAACAACCAATGAAGAAAAGGTGCTAAAATCCATCCTTTAGATTCATAAGTAATGATATCTGTCATCTTAGTTTTGCCATCTATTTCTTCAAATTTATGCTGGTGATGCCAGGTTGTATAAGGGCCCTTCAATTGTTTATCTGCAAATTTATGAGGCGGATTCCATTCGCAAATTTCGGTTTTCCAATAAAAAGGAATGCCAAATAATTTTATTCGATACTGAATTAATTGTCCAGGAAACATGGTTATTGGGAGCGGGGTAAGGATTTTAAACTGAATTTGAGGCGGAGTGAGCAGATTTAAATTCTCTGCTTTACTAAAAAAGGTGAATACCTCTTGAAGAGGCTTGTCTATGTGTGTAATGTATTCTAAAGTTTTGGTTTGCATGTACTATAAAGAATGGGAGGGACTGTTTTGTTTTAGACCTGCCATTATTTCCTAAATACATATGTAAATCAATGGTTTTACAATTGTTTTATGAGCAAATTTCATGGTATATAAGGTATTAATAAAGAAGCGTTTACAATGCAATATATGAACTAAAACAACAAGTAAATGATTAACAATTGTATAAACCATAGTTTACATTTGTATTTAATACTTTACATTTGTACTTAGCTAGTTATACAAATGTTAAATACAATTGTAAATCAATACTTTATATGGATGACTTAAATAAACGTGTGTTAAGTGTTATGGAAGTAAAAGGAATGAGCAAATCTACCTTTGCCTTAGCATTAGATATTTCCTTGCCTGTGCTTACTCATATCGGAAGCGGAAGAAATAAGCCTGGTTTAGAGTTAATTACTAGGATTATTGCTACATTTCCTGATATTAGCCCAGATTGGCTATTGCTTGGCTCAGGAACCATGATTAGGGTTGAAATGAAAAAGCTTGATATATCAAAAGAATTGAATAAATTAGCTAGTTTAGAGGCTAAAATACCTGATTTTGCCACAAATGCTAGTCAAATTCTCGAATATCATGCGCTTTTGCTAAAAGAGATCTTATACTTAAATGAGCTTTCGCCTTATTTAAAAGCTATTCAAAACAACTCCTCATATGTTGCTAATGAAATCAAGCAGCTTATTGATGAGATAAATATTAAAGTAAAAGATTAATTAAGATACATTATATAACTGATAAACATAATATAAGCTCTTTTTAAATCAATCAATAAGCGGGTCCAGTTCTGCTAGATTGTCAGTCTCTGAGATTTGGCTCTGACTGCATTTAAATCCAAAATCTGGAAAATCATCCAAAATGAGACCTGTTCTACTTTTGGGTTTTACTACTTTGGATTCTTCTCTTTGCCAAAAACAAATATCTTTGTGTTGAATTTATGGTTAACCTAGCAGCTTTATTTTATGGATGAGAATTCTCAAAAGGAAAAGGGAATACTATTTAAGAATCCGTTTTTGGAACAATTTACAAGAGCAAAAGTTGGCTTGGCTGCGTTTGTTTATGTTTCCTATTGGACAATCTTAGTAATTCTTCATATTAAATCAACCAATCTTGATATAAAGGCCACTTTGGGTGTATATTTCTTTGCCTTATTGTTTTGGAGCCTTTTTGAATACCTAGCGCATAGGTTTTTATTCCATTTTGTCACAGAAAGTTCCCTTGTAAAGCGTATTCATTTCCTTATTCATGGAGTACACCATGCATTTCCTAGAGATACAGAAAGATTGGTGATGCCACCCTTGCCAGGCACCGCTATTGTTTTCGTTTTATTGGGTGTATACTACCTGTTTTTAGGCGATTTAGCGTTTATTTTTACTGCTGGGTTTATCAATGGCTGGGGAATTTATGTAAGCATTCATTATATGGTTCATGCCTTTAAGCCCATAAAAGGATTGAAAATCCTGTGGACACACCATGCAAAACACCATTATAAGGATGGCAATTCTGCCTATGGTGTAAGTTCACCCTTTTGGGACAAGGTTTTTGGAACAATGCCAAAGTAATTCTAAAAGTGAGAAATAGTAAAGTTCTATTACTTAAACGAACTGCATTGCCAAGAAATAAATAGGAGAGAGCTAGTACTAATTACTATTGCAGGTCTTGGATAATCTTTTTATAAGTCTCTTTTTGCAATTCTCCTTTTTTGCCACCCAAGTCTTTCCATTTTTCATAAATCTTTTTCACCCTATTATCTGGATTTGGATGGGTATTAATGAATTCCAACGATGGATGCTCATTTTGTTCTTTTTCTATTTTTTCAAAGAAAAAGGCAGCTCCTCTAGGGTCATAATTAGTTTTACCTAAATACTCAACTGAGCGCATATCGGCGTCACTTTCGTCGCTGCGACTAAACGATAAACTCAATAGGTTAGCACCCATATTGATAAGGCTGCTTTGGTCAACTCCAAGTACATATTGAATAAATAAAGACAAACCTAAGTTCTGAACCAATTGTTTGGTGCTATGCCTTAAATCTGCATGAGCCATTTCGTGCCCAATAACACCCGCAAGACCTGCCTCAGAATCAAGGTATTTAATAAGGCCAGTATAAATGTATATGTTGCCACCGGGCAAACAAAAAGCATTTAAAACAGAGTCGTCCTTTACAATATGGATATCCCAAACAAAATCACTTGCATATTTTATCTCACCTGTTTCAAGGATTTGGTCTCGTATCGACTCAATTCGTTCAAATGCATAGGGGCAATCCTCTCTTTCTAATAACTTGAATTGTTCGGGTGAATTTTCGATTTGGTTACTACTCTGTTCACCCAAAGTTTTGTCTACATCTATAGGCACCCAGTTTCCATTACAAGATGAAAAAAGTATGGCTAAAAGTATAATGAAATACAGTTTTTTCATTACCAGATATTAGCTCTGTCGTCTGGCCTTCTATACATTTTTTCTCCTTCCTTAATGCCAAACGCTTCGTAAAATTGAGGCATATTAGAAAGGGTGCCAATTACCCTGTATTCACCAGGAGAATGTGGGTCTGTTAAGATTAATTGCCTGAGCGCCTCTGGTCTTACATTGTTCTTCCAAATCTGTGCAAATCCAATAAAAAACCTTTGCTCAGGAGTATATCCATTAATCACTTTACCTGGTGTTTTTCTAAGGCGCATTTGATAAGCTTCGTATGCAATGGTTAAGCCACCTAAATCGGCAATATTTTCTCCTAGAGTTAACTCACCATTGATATGAAGGCTATCGCTTACATAATAATTGTTGAATTGATTAACCAAAACTTTTGTTTTTGCCTCAAATTTTTCTTTGTCCTCGTTTGTCCACCAGCTCTTCAAATTTCCATCTGCGCCATATTTTGCTCCTTGGTCATCAAACCCGTGAGTAAGCTCGTGCCCAATAACTGCGCCAATACTACCATAATTTACTGCATCATCAGCTAATGCATCAAAGAAGGGAGGTTGCATGATTGCAGCCGGAAAAACAATTTCATTTAGGGTAGGACTATAATATGCA
>JBILVK010000078.1:0-12894 GCA_044370475.1 Bacteroidia bacterium | reverse complement strand
TAGGTTTGAACTTGATTTTCATTAATCACCGTAGCATCTGGGTACATCTCCTTATACATTTTGTCAACAGCCAATTGAATCCTTTCCATATACAACCTCGTTTGCTCTTTATCGCCCATGTTTTGAAATGCACTAACCGTTGCCTGCACCGAATCTGATTGGTAACATTGGTATAACAGTTCTTGTTTTCTAGCCAGGTTCCGACTATTAATAATTTGCTCTAATTCTTGCGCAGAATACCTTCTTCCTTGCACAATATAAAATTGGCAACCACTACTCATCTTTTGCGGATTATTGTCTCTAGCTGCCGCTAAAGCACCCCTTTTATGAAACAATTCTGCATTAAATTCTGGCGGAATTTTATTTCCGTTATCTCCAGAACCCAACATAGCATTAGAATCGGCATGCTTAGAAAGTGGGTCGCCTCCTTGTATCATAAAAGATTTTATAATGCGGTGAAACAACAAACTATCATAGAATCCCTGACGCACCAACTTAATAAAATTATCACGGTGCAAAGGAGTTTCATTGTATAATTTTACAACCATTACCCCA
This sequence comes from Bacteroidia bacterium, assembly GCA_044370475.1. Classification (GTDB taxonomy): domain Bacteria; phylum Bacteroidota; class Bacteroidia; order UKL13-3; family UKL13-3; genus B1. The sequence continues at coordinate 12,339 of JBILVK010000078.1, read as the reverse complement.
TAACTCGTGCTAATCTCCACCAATTGCTGTTGTTCTTTGGGGACATTATTTCCATATACCAAAGTATGTTTCGGTTCAGGCGCAGCCTTTTTGCTGGTAGACTTGGTGCTTGTTTTCTTAGGATCAGCAGGTTTTTTGGTCTGAGCCAATCCACTACCAACTATTGAAATAAGTAAAATAACTACGATGCTAATTTTTTTCATATACACATGTTTTCTCTTAGATGCTAAAAATGTTAAATGGTTGTATTGCCTATGCAATTAAATGCCACAATCTGTCCATATATGCTGGGTCTTTAATTTTCTCCTCAGCCCCATCTGCAATAATTTTCTCCAATAAACGGTCGTTTTTCTCCCCTTGATCCAAAGCATATTTATACGGACTTAGGCTAAATGTGGTTAACTCATATTGCGATTTAAACTTGTCTGGATACAGGTCGCTCAAGTCATGCTCAATGTGCTTCTTGTGCAAGAAATGCTTATCGCCAACCTTCTCTGCCATCTCCGTATAATTCTGAATGGCCAATTGAGATATAGCATCCGCATTTGGCTTACGCAATTTCTGATATTCATCAAAAACCTTGTTCCAATCAGTGCCATATTTTTCTATACACTCATCCATTACCACCACATCTTCAAAACTGCAATTCATACCCTGACCATAAAACGGAACCACCGCATGCGCAGCGTCGCCCATCAAGGCCAATTTATCACCCTTCACCCAAGGGTAGCAACGCACCGTTACCAAACTTGCAGTAGGATTTTTAAAATAATCTTCCAACAATGTTGGCATTAAAGGTACTGCATCCGGAAATTCCTCTGCAAAAAACTGCTGCACATCTGCCTGCGTTTTCACCGCATCAAAACTCTTTTCTCCCTCAAAAGGCACAAACAAAGTACACGTAAAATCACCAGCAGGATTAGGCAAAGCAATCATCATAAACGCGCCCCTTGGCCATATATGCAACGCGTTTTTCTCCATCTTAAATTCGCCCATGGCACCCGCAGGAATTTCCAATTCCTTATATCCAACCTTCAAATAAAATTGATTGTAATCAAATCTATCACCCATCTGCATTCTGGCTCTGGTAGCCGCAAAAGCACCATCAGTACCTATAATTCTATCGCTCAAAAACGACTTCTTAGAACCATCTTCCATTTCAAAAATAGCAGAACCTTCCTCCACATTTAGGTCCACACACTTGGTATTAAAATGTAGGGTGATGTTCTCAAATTCATCAGCCAACTCTAGCAGCCTAATATTCAATCGCCCGCGCGAAACAGAATTAATTGCCTGCCCATCTTTTCCATAAGGCTGGTAAGTTAACTCCCCAGTTTTACTGTGAATCATTCTACCGCTCATGGGTATCGCATCTGCTAAAATTTCTTCATCCAAACCCACTTTTTCAAGGGCATGTAAACCACGTGTAGATAAGGCTAAATTAATAGATTTACCTGCAGAAATTTTATTCTTACGCATATCAGGTCTGCGCTCAAATAAGTTAATCTCAAATCCACGTTTGGCTAAATAGATAGCCATTAATGTACCACTTAAACCTCCACCTATGATGTTAATTTTCTCAGCCATTTTCTTCTCAGTTTTTATGGCACCAATTTAAGTCGAATTTTCGACTTTTTTCAAGCAGATTTTTTCTAAATAGTCGGGCCTATTTCACCCATGCACATGCTTTGCAAATTGCCTTTCTCCGCCACAGATTCACAGATTAAACTTTTTAGAAAGGACAATAGAACCATTATCTGCTTAAATCTAAATAATCTGCGTGCTTGTTTTTATTTCACTCGGATTTTGGAGATTTGCGATTGATGCTTCATAGATTTCGCAGATTTGTCTTTTTTTATGAGGTTCTAAATATACAATCAGCGATATCTGTTTTAATCTAGATTATCTGCGTTTTGGCTTAAAAGTATTCAACGTACTTTAGGCATTAACAAATCCCCCAACGACCAACGACCAACGACCAAAGACCAACGACCAACGACCAAAGACCAAAGACCAAAGACCTTCCTCAGCTAACTCCCTAATAATACCCCTTCAAAGCTTCCCCAATCCTAAAAACATCCTCAAAAGAATTATACATCGGTACTGCGCTCATCCTTATTACATCCGGCTCGCGCCAATCTGGAATGATTTGCTGCGACTCCAAATACTCAAACAATTTTTTGCCATCCTCTTTCACTATGATAGATAACTGACATCCTCTTTGCTTTGGATCAGACGGAGTAATAATGGTTAAATGCGAAGAAAATTCCTTCAATATATACTCCAAATACCCCGTTAACATTTCACTTTTCTTACGTAAATTCTCGATGCCTGCTTCCTCAAATAATTCTAAAGAGGCCTTATGCATGGCCATGGGAATTATCTGCGCATTGCTCAATTGCCAGCCCGCCGCGCCTTCCATGGGTTTAAAACCTTTCTTCATTAAAAAACGCTCCTTCTCATCATGTCCCCACCAGCCTGCAAAACGCACCAAATCTGGATTCTTTCCATGCCTCTCATGTACAAAAACTCCACTGGTTCCACCCGGACCAGAATTCAAATATTTATACGTGCACCAAACGGCAAAATCTATGTTCCAATCATGTAATTGTAAATGTAAATTTCCAGCAGCATGTGCCAAATCAAAACCCGCCCGCGCGCCAACTGCATGGGCAGCAGCAGCTATTGCTTGCATGTCGAATGCCTGTCCAGTATAGTAATTTACTCCACCCATCATCACGATGGCTAAGCTATCTTTATGCTTTTCAATTTCGGCCAAAATATCCTCTGTACGCAAAGTATATTCGTCTACACGGGGCTTCAATTCAATGATGGCATCATCTGGATTTAAGCCATGAAACCTGGCTTGGGTCTCCATGGCATATTGATCAGACGGAAAAGCTGTTGCTTCCATCATAATCTTATAACGCTGTGTCGTAGGTCTATAAAAACTCACCATCATGAGGTGTAAATTGGCGGTTAAATTATTCATAATAACCACCTCACTTGGCAAAGCACCAACCACTTTTGCAGCCTTCTCTGTGAGAAAATGATGGTAATACATCCACGGATTCTTTCCATCAAAATGTCCGTCAACTCCCAATTCTGCCCAATCTTTTAACTCCTGTTCAATGGCTGCACTCACTCTTTTTGGTTGCAATCCCAAAGAATTACCACATAAATAAATGGCCGGTTTTCCATCCTTTTTCAAAAGGTGAAATTCTTCTCTTAAATAAGCTAAACTATCTTGCTTATCTAGATCTTGGGCAAACGTTAATGAGTTTTCAAAATTCATATTTGATACAATCTAAGGCGCAATGTTAAGCAGAATTTGCTGTAAATGAAAACCAGTATATTACTTTCACAATCTTTATATTTGATTTGAAAATGGCTCAAACAAAAAAATATTATAAGGTAGAGGAGTATATAGACGATTTGCCTCAACACATGCAGAATAGGCTCTTTATCATGCGCGAAATCATTATGCATGCCAACCCAGAAATTAAAGAGTGCATCAAATTTAACTTGCCCTTTTATACCCTTAACGGACTCTTATTCTACTTTACTTTGTACAAAAAAAAACACCTTGTATTAGGTGTTTGCAATGGGGCTCATTTGCCAGATGATCATCAAATTTTTAAAGCAGATGCCAAACAAAAATTCATCAGACATATCCCCTTATCAGAACCAACAGAACCCAATTACGAAATTCTCGCTCAATACATAGATCAATCCATCAACCTCAACATTAACCGACGCACCTTCTCCAATCGGGTCTAAGCAAATTGCCACCATTTCCGCTCAAATCCAATATACACCCCATCCTCCCGCGTCTCCACTGGATACGCGTCCACGTAATCGCCCTGCCGCGCCGCACCACGCCCAGTCTTCGCATCATATTGATACCTGTGTACCGGACAAATAACCATGCCCTCCTCTGTACATTTGCCCAAACCTAAACGCGCACCTGCGTGCGGACATTTATCGTCAATGGCAAAGTAGCCCTCAGGTAAGCGCGCTAAACAAATACGCTTATTATCTATTTCTACGGTCCGAACCGAATGCAGCTTCTGTGGCTCCGCCCCGTCGCGTTTAAAATCGTAAATTTGATAGAAACGAATAGCCATTAATTGAGTACTATTTTTTGTTGCTGTCTATTAGCACCAGAAGAAGTAATGAGAACATAAGTTCCCCTAGAAAAACCAGATAAATCAAGCGTTTCGGTAAGTTCATTGCTGGTTTTGCTTAATACCAATTTTCCCTGCAAATCATATAAGCTCCAAGTATTTTCACCTACTTCAAAACCATTTACATGCAACAAAGTTTGTGCAGGATTTGGGTAACTAAGCAATGAACTTCTCAACTTCTTTTGTTCTAAAACTGCTGTTGGAATTAAGCCTGTAACATGCCTATACAAATACCTTGCAACATAATCTACCGTAGTATCCATATACATTTGTTGCGTAGCTGTAACACCCGTAAACGGCACATGATCTGCTCCCACAAAAGTATGCAGGCGCGTATCTATGGCCTGTTTTTGAGCCGCAGAATCAACGCTAAAACTTCCCTGCAAAATGGCCACACTGGCACCAAAAATTTTAAAGTATGCCGTTTTATAAGGCACCGTTGCATCAAGGGTTCCATGCATATTGCATATGCTAATATTTTTGTTGTTGTTTATCCAATTAACATTGGCAAGCGCACCACATAAATTAATAACACCCTTAATTTTCCAACTATATCCTGCATTGCCACTATTGCCCTCAATTCCACCAACTACATTGGTATCTATAACAAGCGTGCCAACCTCACTAGGGGCATCCAAAAAAGCCAAATGCAAACCCAATACGCCACCCGCAGAAATTCCGCCACCATAAATTTGATTGGCATCCAATCTATAGGCATTACCATTGGCAATACTCTTGTTCATAAACCTTACTGCTGCTCGTCCATCCTGTGCCCCACGCCATACCGCTTGCTGAAACTCCTGCTCCAATGTTTTACCACTGGTTACATCAACTCCCAAACGATATTGAATAGAAACACATACATAACCCATCTTAGTTAAGCGTGTGCACAAAGCACTAATGTCTTGCGCTTTTCTGCTGCCTTGTAAAAAAGAACCACCATGCGCCAAAACCACCAATGGCCTTGCTAAAACAGTATCACCATAAGGTTCGTAAATATCAAGAAATAGCTCAGTGCTATCCCCTTTAAAATTGTAGTTAAAGCCATACTTTACATCGGGTGTAACCACCACAGAATCAAAAGTAGGTTTCAAATAACGCTGCGCACTCACTTGTAAAACAAGCGCCCATGCAAAGCAAAGCAAGTATATTTTTTTTATCATAGGTTCAGACCGAAAAATCAAAAATAAGAAAACCTAGGCAATAATATGCCTAGAAAAGGTCAAGTTTCAAAAGAAAATCATCGCATTGGCGCTTACCCAACATAAAAGTGCGGGTAGTAAAAATCTCAAAACCAAATTTTTTATAGAAAGCCAACGCGCGCTCATTTTCCTGCCATACCCCCAAAAACAAGTGGTTGGCGCCTTGCTCCTTGGCAAAATCAATAGCTTGTTGCATCAACAATGCAGCAACACCACTTCCATGCATGGGCTTGCGCACATAGATTTTCTCTAGCTCAATTACCTTGCCACTCAATTGAGCTACTTCTACATTTTCTAGCAACTTTAAATAGCCCACATCTTGCTTATCCTCATAAGCAACATAGTAATGAATATCCTCCTTCAATACATTTTCCTCAACCTGTTTAAGGTTATATGTCTTCTCAATATAAGCCACCATATCTGCCTTTTCATTTTCATGCGAAAAGGTTTCATAAAAAGTTGCCGCGCCTATATCTGCCAATAAAGCATAGTGTTTCCAGCTGCAAGCGTGTATGCTAAATGCCAAATTCATGGTTTAATCTTTTACAAAAATTAAATGCTCTCTTACATAAGAAGCCTTTTCTATAACCTCTTCAAGGGTAGCTGCCAAAATACTCACATGACCCATTTTACGCATGGGTTTGCTCTCTTCTTTGGCATATAAATGCACATAAATACCCGGTAATTTACTAATGTCGTTTAACTTATCAAGCCTATATGCTCCACTAAAACCAGGTGCTCCCAACAAGTTTACCATTCCGGCGGGCTGAACCAACTCCGTATGCCCCAAAGGCAATCCAAGTAAAATGCGTGCCAACTGCTCATACTGCGAGGTATAACAAGCCTCAATGGTGTGGTGACCACTATTATGGGGCCTTGGCGCTACTTCGTTCACAAAAATATTGCCTTCTTTATCTAAGAATAATTCTACTGCAAACAAACCCGGACCGTCCAATGCTTGTACCACCATGCGGGCAATTTCTTCGGCCTTTTCTTCTATGATACTCCCAACCCTTGCAGGCGAAATCAACAGGGTAACCAAATTTGCGATAGGGTCAAATTCCATTTCTATGGAAGGAAATGAAACAATATTTCCATCCCTATCACGTGCTACAATCACCGCCAATTCTTTCTCACAGGTTACAAACTCCTCCAAAACGCAAGGCCCCTCAAAAGGAATGCGCTCAGGAAAATCAATCATCTCTTGTGCATTTAAAATGGCCACACCTTTGCCATCGTATCCACCCGTGCGGGTCTTTGCCACAAATTTGTCTGAACCCAAAAGCGGAATCAACCTGTGCCATTCATCCTTATTGTTTACCAAGAAAAATTTGCCAGAAGGAATGCCATTCTTGGCGTAAAACTCCTTTTGCAAGCCCTTGTCTTGTATCATCTTTAATATCCTTGGCGAGGGAATAATCTCCATTCCTTCTTGCTCCAATTTTAGTAAAGCTTCTGTATTTACATGTTCAATTTCATAGGTAAGTACATCACTTATAGCCGCAAGTTTTCTAATACTTGCCTCATCCATTAAACTGCCTTCTATAAACTCATTTGCTAAGTGGCCGCAGGGACAATTTTTATCAGATTCCAACACGTTAAAGTGTAGGTTCAGCCTAGCCCCTTCCTCAATCATCATGCGCCCTAGCTGACCACCACCAATAATTCCAATCCGTTTTTTTAGCTGATTCATAACGCAAAAATCATTTATATTATCCAATTATAAAAACTATCTTTGATTCTTAACCTATTTAATTTATTAAACTATGCCAAGCGACATCAAAGGAAGAGTAAAAACAATTATCATGGACAAAGCACCTCAAGGAGATTCGCTTACCATGCAAGCTCAATTGGGCTTTCAAGCAGGTGATTACAATGAGTTAGCAAATGCTTTCAATGAGGCTTTTGATACCTCAGTAACTGCTGCAGACCTCCAACCCCTCGCCACGGTACAAGACGTTTACACGTACATGGAAAATCTTTAAATTAAAAAGGCCGTTTAGCAATAAACGGCCTTTTTTTATGATTTATTTTATTCAATTAACTTGCCTTTACAGCATTTACTTTATTCAATACTTCTAAATAATAAGCCTCATATACGGGCACTATTTGATGAATGTCAAATTCCTTTGCACGCTCCAAAGCAGCATGCTTAAAAGTTAACAATCGCTCACAATCTTCTAATATGTAAATTGCCTTCTCGGCCATACTTGCAACATCCCCCACATTACATAAATATCCTGTAACCCCATCTACATTTAACTCGGGTATACCGCCCGCATTACTTGATATTACAGGCAACTCACAGGCCATTGCTTCTAATGCCGCCAAACCAAAACTTTCGGTCTCGCTTGGCATCAAGAACAAATCACATACAGATAAAATTTCTTCTACCTGATTTTGTTTTCCTAAAAAAGTAACGCTATTCCCTAAGTTTAAATCCCTGCATAACTTCTCAATATTTACACGCTCCGGACCATCACCTATCAACAACAATTTAGCAGGCATTTTCTTGCTGATCTCTGCAAAAACTTTTACGGCATCATCTATGCGTTTTACCTTTCTAAAATTAGAAGTATGAACCACCAATTTCTCTCCATTTGGTGCTATGGCCTTCTTAAAATGCTCCCTATTCTGCTTGCTGAACCGAGTAAAATCAATAAAATTTGGAATTACCTTGATATCACGTGTCACCTTTTTTAAATGCGAATAGGTCTCTTGCTTCAACGATTCAGAAACAGAGGTAACCCCGTCGCTCATATTAATGCTGTAACTCACCACCGGCTCAAAGCTCGGGTCTTTACCTACCAAAGTAATATCCGTTCCATGCAATGTGGTTATTACAGGAATGTTAATTCCTTCGGTTGCCAAAATATGTTTTGCCATAATGGCCGCAGATGCATGCGGAATGGCATAATGTACATGCAAAATGTCTAATTTCTCAAACCTAACCACATCTACCAAATGGCTAATCAATGCAGTCTCATAAGGCGGGAAATCAAATAATGGATAGTTACTCACATACACCTCATGGTAAAAAGTGTTCTCAGTAAAGAAATCTAGGCGCGCGGGCTGTTTGTACGTAATAAAATGAACCTTATGTCCACGCAATGCCAATGCCTTACCCAACTCTGTTGCCACCACGCCACTGCCTCCATAAGTAGGATAACATACTATACCTATATTCATATTATAATTTCTTTACTCTATATCCCTAAATACCGCGCCAATTTCCAGAAAAGGAATTTATTTAATTGTTAAATTAATAACCTAAACATCTTATAACACATTATTTTTTTAAAGGTTTTGGTCCGAACCAACATAGCTTTCAAATAAGCTTTTGTCAAACATTGAGGTCCTCAAATTACAGTAATTGTTTTTGTTAATCATATGGAGAACTATAAATTGGTTTTAAGAACCTTGCTAATACATTCTATTGCAAATCGGTATTCAATTTATACCTGCAAACACGGTTGTTGCCTTTGTCGCACACAAAAATGGTCCTGTTAAAGTAACATATTCCCGTTGGGTTTATCAAGTTAAAAGGACCACTTCCTTTACCATCCGAACCACTACCTCCAAACGATACAATGATTTGCTTTTTAATGCTGCTGTTGGCTGGAGGATTCACACCTTCAAAGCCTCCATTGGTAAATACAAAAACAGAATCTTTCTCGCTATCTGTTACAAAAATATACCCACTCGCATCAGGCGCTACATAGATGTCTTCTGGTTTCTTAAACCTAAAACTTTCATACATAAACCGATCGGCCTTGCTTACATCAAAATTTAAAAAGGAGGTATTCTCTCCAAATATAACCCCTTGGTCTGGATCATCAGTGGCAACAATGCTCAAGGCCCTATACTCTAAATTATTGTTCTGATCTGCTAAGCTTATAAAGAAATTCTTAGAAGTGCTTATTCCAGATAAACGCTGTGGAGGTGCAGCCAATGTGGCCAATCCACTAATGCCTAAACTCGATTTTAAACTAGATTGGTTGGGATTTAAATTGGTGGTAAAGCCAATATTTAAACCTGCTGCATCAAATACCAGAACACCATTGTCTGGCCTAGCAATGCTGGTTAAGTCGTTTCTCGGTCCTGTTCTTGCTACATACAAAGTATTATCCCACAAGGTTGCCAAACCAGTAAACTCAACTGCAATATCATCGGCTCCCCTAAACGAAGTATTGTTTCTACTTTCATCGCAGGTAAAATGGGTAATGGTATCTAAAAAATTAGGAGTGCCTGCTGCCATTTTTTCAATATGATAAACTGCAGCTAAGTGTGTTGTTTTGGAACCATCGGTATAATACCTTCCTGCTATATAGGTATGAAGTCTGCGGTCTTGAGTAATATCTGTTGCGCCAAAAATATTCAACCTAAAAACCAAGTTGGCCTTTTGATCGTAAACCAAAACTTCATTGTCTGCTTTATTGTCTACATCATTATCGCAAACAATATAGATTAACTCATCATAACCTACAAAAACATCAAGTGGATTCCTAACATTGTTGATGTAAGGATAAATTGGAACATAGCTCACATTATTAGGAACCAAATTGGGGTCAATGCTTCCTTGCACAAAAACATCATCTATGGTGCTATTTTTTTTACTGCCAAATATACTGCAAGAACCCATCAACAAAGAGATTACAAGCAATAAGAAAATATTTTTTATCTGATACATACCGATAATGTTAAACGGTGAAGATTGCCCAATCTAACTTTATTGCTAAAGCCATAATCAAACCTAAAGTTTCCGTAGCGCCTTCTCAACTGCATGCCAAAACCCGCTGTTGGAAAACCAAAAGCTTCATCACTACCAACTTCATATCCTGTGCGCGCAAAAAGCAAATGTTTGTAATTATACTCCGCCCCCAAAGCAAATGTTTCGTTGTTATCTGTAGGGTGATTCAACTGCGCACTCATGGTTAAAATATGCATGTTGGTATGAATAGGGTCTAAAGCACCACCTATCCTAAAAACACTGGGTGCAGAAAGTTCAGTAAAGCTGTTAACGCTTGTTTCTCCATTGAGTTTAAGAATGGTTACACTTCCATCTGGCGCCACATTCATTCCAAAATTGCTGAAAGCCACACCAAATTTACTGTTCATTAACCCAATATGGTATGTTAATCCTAAATCAAATAAAACATTGTTTACACGCACATCTGCAATGCCTTCATGTGCCCATTTGCCATTTATACCAAAACTAAAATTATCGGTGAGGATTTGTGCATAGGTTAATCCCAACATCACATTGTTTACATTCACATTTCTACCAGTTCCATAAGGCTGCCATTCTGTGGTTTCTTCCATGGTAGCATAGTTTAATGACTGCACTTGCACGCCTATAAACTTGTACTTACTTGCCTTAAAAACTATGCCGGCAAAATTGGCATTTGAGTTGGCATAATAACGCGTATGAGATAACTGAACATTGAACCTGCCTGTATCCACTTTGGTAATTCCTGCCGGATTCCAAAACATCGCCGATACATCATTGGTAATTCCCGCAACCGCCCCCGCCATAGCCGTACTTCTGGCATCATTTGGTATCTTCAAAAACTGCATACCACTGCCTCCCGTACGAGAATTGCCAAATGTGGGCAAAATTTGTGCAGACAATTGTCCTGACAAACAAATAATTAGAAGGGCAAGGAGCCTATAATTCATAGCTGGCAATTTATAGGTTTTCCCTTAAAAAAACATCTCCAAAAAATTTATTTAACACAAGCTTAAAAAGCGGTCCAACCTTGGGCTTGCAATGCATGCTTATTGCCACCTTTGCTCATCATATGCATACCTTCAGATTTATCAGTTACAAAGCCTATCACCGTAAAATCTGCATGATGTTCAATCTTGGCATAATCTTCCTGTTTGATGGTAAACAATAGCTCGTAATCCTCGCCACCACTTAACGCACAAAGCGTTGGGTCCAAATCCAATTCGCGGGCAAAATTATACGTGGTTGGGTCAATCGGAATCTTTTCCTCATACAAAGTAATGCCCACCTCAGATGCCTTAGCCAGGTGAAAACACTCGCTTGCCAAACCATCACTCACATCCATCATCGAAGTAGGGTGTATCTCCAAAGTCTTCAAAAGCTCAACAATATCCTTGCGCGCCTCAGGTTTCAATTGGCGCTCTATAATATAATCATGTCCGCTTAAATCGGGCTGAACCGACGGATTATCTAGGTAAACGCGCTTCTCGCGCTCCAACAATTGAAAGCCACAATAAGCCCCGCCTAAATCTCCACTCACCACCAACAACTCATTTGCTTTGGCCCCACTTCTATATACCAAATCACTTTCATTACCCTCGCCAATAGCAGTAATGCTAATCACCAATCCTTGCTTAGAAGAACTGGTATCTCCACCCACTAAGTCTACCTTATAATGCTCGCAAGCCAAGGCAATTCCTGCATATAACTCTTCTACTGCCTCCAAAGAAAACCTGCTAGATAGAGCCAAAGAAACTGTAATCTGCTTAGGCTGCGCATTCATGGCATAAATATCACTTAGGTTCACCACCACAGCTTTATAACCCAAATGCTTCATAGGAAAATAACTCAAATCAAAATGCACACCTTCCACCAAAAGGTCAGTAGAAACAACGGTTTTCATGCCTTCAGTGGGAGTAATCACAGCCGCATCATCGCCAATGCCTTTTAGGGTGTTATGATGAAGCGTAAAATTTTTGGTGAGGTGCTCTATCAAGCCAAACTCGCCCAATGTGCTAATTTCAGTTCTGGAAGCGTTTTCAAACATAGGCGCAAATTTACGCCAATTTTAGGTTCAGACAAAGGAATGCTAGCCTTAATTAAAGGAAGGAATATCCACCCAACCTTCAATTTTAATATATAGGGTATCGTTTTCTCCAATCTTGTTAAATTTTTTGTTTGGCATTACCCGACCCTTTTTATTAGCAAATTCTGTATTCCA
>JBILVK010000077.1:0-12902 GCA_044370475.1 Bacteroidia bacterium | reverse complement strand
ATTTAAGTTTTGGTAAGTGTCTTTAAAATCAGGGAGAATATTTACTGTATTCAATCTTGTATAATACTCAAATGCTTTTTTACCTACAGGCAAAATGGAAACATTCTTGCCAGCAAAATCCTCTTTCATTAAACGGTTAGCAAGTTTAATAACGTTGGCGTTAAAGCCACCGCATAAACCTCTATCCGATGTAATTACTACCAACAATACCTTGTTGATTGGACGCTGATTAAAATACACCTTCAATGAATCTACATCCATTGAATCTGCTAGGTTAGCCAAAATACCATTCAGTTTTTGAGCATAAGGTCTCATCTGAATAATTGCATTTTGGGCTCTTCTCAACTTGGTAGCACTCACCAGCTTCATCGCCTTGGTGATTTGCTGGGTTGAGTTAACCGAAGCAATACGAATACGAACTTCTTTTAAATTAGCCATTGTTTAGTTTAACTCTGCCGTTTTAATTATGCGCTATATTTTGCACTTAAGTCTTTAGCAACTGCTTCCAATACCTTGGTTACATCGTCGCCAATACCACCTTTTTTGATGTTATTTAAAACATCTTTGTGTTTGTTTTCTAAAAAGTTTAAGAACTCAGCTTCAAACTCACGCACTTTATTTACAGGTACTGCGGTTAATAAACCTTTTGTTCCTAAGTAAATAATAGCTGTTTGTTGCTCAACACGCAAAGGAGAGAACTGACCTTGCTTCAAAATTTCTACGTTACGAGCACCTTTTGCCAATACAGCTTTTGTAGCAGCGTCTAGGTCTGAACCAAATTTTGAGAAGGCTTCCAATTCGCGGTATTGTGCCTGATCCAATTTCAAGGTACCAGCAACTTTTTTCATTGATTTAATCTGAGCATTACCACCCACACGTGATACCGAGATACCTACGTTAATAGCTGGACGAATACCCGAGTTAAACAAGTTAGCTTCCAAGAAAATCTGACCATCTGTAATCGAAATTACATTGGTTGGAATATATGCTGATACGTCGCCCGCTTGCGTTTCAATGATTGGCAAAGCTGTTAACGATCCACCACCTTTAACCAAGTGCTTAATAGATGGAGGTAAATCATTCATTTGTTGTGCAATAGCATCAGTTCCGTTGATTTTTGCAGCCCTTTCTAGCAAACGGCTATGCAAATAAAATACGTCACCAGGATAAGCCTCGCGGCCTGGAGGACGACGTAACAACAAAGAAACTTCGCGGTAAGCTACTGCTTGCTTAGACAAATCGTCATAAACAACCAATGCAGGTCTACCGGTATCGCGAATAAATTCACCAATTGCAGCACCTGCCATTGGGGCAAAGAATTGCATTGGAGCTGGATCAGATGAAGTAGCAGATACTACTACTGTATAAGGCATTGCACCACGCTCTTCTAAGGTCTTAACAACCTGAGCTACGGTACTTGCTTTCTGACCACAAGCTACGTATATACAATATACTGGCTGACCAGCATCGTAAAATTCTTTTTGATTGATGATGGCATCGATACACACAGCTGTTTTACCAGTCTGACGGTCACCAATAACCAACTCGCGTTGTCCGCGACCAATAGGAATCATAGCGTCGATAGCTTTGATACCTGTTTGCAAAGGCTCCTTTACTGGCTCGCGGTAGATAACACCAGGTGCTTTACGCTCCAATGGCATTTCATACAAATCGCCTGTAATTGGACCTTTACCGTCTATTGGCATACCTAAGGTGTTAATTACACGACCCATCATACCTTCTCCTACTTTAATAGAAGCGATACGACCTGTACGCTTAACTGTGTCGCCTTCGATAATTGAATCGGATGAACCCAACAATACCGCACCTACGTTGTCTTCCTCGAGGTTCAACACGATACCTTGTACACCATTTGCAAATTCAATCAGCTCGCCCGACTGAACCTTGGTTAATCCGTAGATACGTGCGATACCATCACCCACTTGGAGTACGGTTCCCACTTCTTCAAGTTCGGTCTCAGACTTAAAATTGCTTAATTGCTCTCTTATGATGGCTGATACCTCATCTGGTCTTATTTCTACCATAATGAAATGTTATTTTGAAATGTAAGTATTTAATAATTCTTGTTTTGCTTTCCTAAGCTTTCCAGAGATACTGGCATCGTACAACTTATCTTCCATTTGGATAACCAAACCTCCAATAAGTTCTGGATTTACAGATGTCTCTAAAATAACTTTCTTACCTGTTTGTTTCTCAATAAAAGAACGAACCTCCGCAATAACCTCGTCGCTCACGGCAACAGCAGTCTTCACATTGGCTGTGGTAATTTTATTGATATCGTTGTATTGACCAATGAAAGCAAGGGCAATATCAGGTAAATAATATTCGCGCTTCTTTCTAATAACAATCTCCATAAAAGAGATGGTCATTGGATTGAAAGAACTTGCAAATACTTTCTTTATAACGGCAAGTTTCTTATCGCCTTGAACGATCGGACTCTTAAACAAAAGCCCTAAAGCAGGATTTGCATCTATAGCCGATTTGAACGCCAATATATCGGCATAAATAGCCTCGAGCTTGTTTTGCTCAATAGCCAAGTCGATTAAAGATTTGGCGTATCTGCCGGATACTCTTTGTTCAGCCATGTTACTTTAAGGTGATTGATTTTAAATTCTCGTTAACAAAAGATTCTTGCTGTGCACGGTCTTCCATTTTCTTGCGCAATACTTTCTCTGCTAAATCAACAGATAGAACAGCTACCTGAGTTTTTAACTCATTCATGGCATTGATCTTAGCCGATTCAATAGAGGCGTTTGCCTTTACAATGATTTTGTGACCTTCTTCTTCTGCCGATTTTTTAGCCTGTGCAATGATGTTTTCTTTCATTTCATTGGCTTCTTTCAACATCAGATCGCGCTCAGCACGTGCTTGATTAAGAAGCTTTTCGTTATCTGCTTTTAACGCACTCATCTGCATACGAGCTTCCTCGGCAGAATTTAAAGCGTTATTAATAGAGTCTTCCCTCTCCCTAATCGAATTTAAGATAGGCTTCCAGGCAAATTTAGACAAGATGAACAATACAATACTAAATGTAATGGTCATCCAGAAAATTAGCCCTAAACCAGGTTTTACTAATTCCATGCTGTGTTTTTATTTAATGATTAATGGGGTAACGGAAATACAAGGAAAATCAGAACACAGAAAGACAAATTGCCTTCTGTGTTCTGAATTGTATTTCGATTACAACAATACGATCAAAAGACAAACCACGATACCGAAGAATGCAGCACCCTCGATCAAAGCAGCAGCAACGATCATGTTTGCACGGATATCGCCAGAAACTTCTGGTTGACGAGCAATAGATTCCAAAGCGCTACCACCGATACGGCCAATACCCATACCTGCTCCAATTGCAGCTAAACCAGCACCGATACCGGCACCCATTTTAGCGAAACCTGGATCTGTAACTGCTTGTAAGATGATGTTTAATAGTGTCATAATTGTGATGTTTAATTGATTTTTATTATTTATTGATTAATGATGTTCTTCGTGATGATGCTCTTCTACGGCCGAACCAAAGTATAATGCCGAGAGCAAGGTAAATACATATGCTTGTAAGAAGGCTACCAACAATTCCAAGAAGTTCATGAAAACAGTAAAGGCTACTGATAGTACCGATACTCCTAATCCCAAACCTTGGTTCATGGCGCCAAAAATAAATATCAAGCTAAAAAATCCTAAGATGATAATGTGTCCAGCTGTAATGTTTGCAAACAAACGAATCATCAATACAATTGGCTTGTTTAACATACCTATGATTTCGATAGGTATTAACAAAATCCACAATGCCTTTGGCACACCTGGCGGCATAAAGATATGTCCCCAATAAGTTGAATTACCATTAATTGAGGTTATCACAAATGTGAAGATAGCCAATACCAATGTAATTGCAATATTACCTGTAACGTTTGCTCCTCCTGGGAAAATGGGAATTAAACCTAATAAGTTATTGATGAAAATAAAGAAGAATATGGTTAACAAATAAGGTAAAAACTTTTGGTATTTTGGTCCAATAGAAGGCTTAGCAACCTCGTCTCTGATAAACAAAATAGCCATCTCTATTAAATTAGCCAATCCTTTTGGCGCCTTGCCTTTGTTTTTTCCATAGCTGCTCGCTACCGAAAACATGATCCAACATAAAACCAAAACAGATATGAGCATACTAGCTACATTCTTAGTAATGGAGATATCATAAAAGCTTGCAGCTTCATTGATGCTTCCATCTGCGTTTACCGCAACAATCTTTCCTTCTTCTAATTTGTACCCTTCGTAACTTGCATGTCCGTGCTCAAATTTAGACGACATAAACATTTTTACTCCGCTATCATCTTTTATGATTACAGGCAATGGAATAGAAATATGACTATGACCAATAGTAGCAATATGCCAATCGTGCGCATCTGCAATATGTTCCATAATTAATTTACCAGCGTCTACTTTTCCTTCTTCGTGCGCGGGCTCTGCATGAGCATCAGCAGTTGCATGCGAATGGTCATCGCCTGCTGCATGAGTGTGCTCGTGACTCAAAGAATCTGTGGTAGTTTGAACCGCATGATCCTGACCCATTGCCGAATAGCTTGTGTAAGTTACATACGCAAGTACCAACAAAACGGGAATTAAATATCTGAAAATCTTTCTTTTATTATGCTGCATGAACTATCTTATTTCTTTAAATCGGGGCGCAAGTTAACCACAAGGAAATAAATTTCAAAAGCTGTGTAAAAGAAATACAAGAAAAGATACACAACTGCAAAAGATAACTGGCGCTCAGGTGAAAAAATTAAATATATAAATAGGGGAAAAATAGAGAATACAAAACGAATTCCAATGGCACTGTAGGTTCTGATTATGAATGTTTTATTGTCTTTTGGCATACCAGATTGGGTAATCTTATAAGTGACCAAAGTGAGCAATAAAAAATAAATTAATGCCAGCCAAGCTAAATTGTTCAACTGAATGGAAGTTTGCAAATGTTGAAAAGCCCAAATACCCAAAGCCAATACTCCAGTGAGTATAAATAAACTTGGGAAGAATTTTGGTTTGTTCATAATTTGCGACCTATTTAACTGTTTTTCAGTGTTTTAAAGCTTAGATTTTAAAGTCCAACCTTTTTAAGGTGCCGCAAAAGTAGGGGTTTCCCGCAATTAAATGGGTAGCAATTAATTATTTTTTAAGAAAATCTTTGACAGCCAAGTATAAAGCTGCAAAAACAGAAACAATAACTCCCAGCAAAGTAAAAATTGGAAAGGCATTCTCAAAATGCGCATCGGCATATTTGCCCCCTAAACTCCCAGCCACAATCACCAGAATCATCTGAATGGCTTGGTTAGAATACTTCAGAAATTGATTAACTGGCGGCTTTTTCTCCAATGGATTCGCTCATTACAGGCGCTTTGGTGTCTAATGGTTTGCCAATTTTTCCATTCTTGTAATCTGCAAAAATATTGTTTGTACCAGAACTCATGGTACTCTTTCCGTTGAATTCGGCACCAGATTCTATCACCAATTTATTGCAAGAAATATCTCCGCTAATCTTTGCTGATGATTTAATGGTTAATAATTCCGTAACCAATATATTGCCTGTAACATTTCCAGATACATCACAGTTTAAGGCCTTAATATTACCATCTACAGTGGATGAAGTTCCCAAAACCAATTTCGTTTTCACCTCAATATTCCCTTTCACCGCGCCATCAATGCGTAAATCGCCTTCCGAATTTAAATCACCCGTAATTTTAGTACCAGCATTTAAGATATTAATTTCCTGCGGATTAAAAGCATTATTCTTTGTGGGCTTAAAAATTGCCATAGTTCAAACGTTTGTTAGGTTATACCATAATAATTCTACACACTTGTGCAAAACCATTTTATAAATGGGGAGATCACTAACCTGCTATAGGTTTCACAAATATATAAAAAAAATAATAAAATCAGAATTTCGCACCATTCTGCTCAGATTTAAGAGCATATTCTTCTGTCCACTAGCTTATTGCATCCTTATTCGGTTCGAACCGAAACGCCTTTTCTTGAAATTTTAATAGGCTATTTAGTTTGCTCTTTGTGACCTATGCTATCATTTAAGCCCTCTCCTCCATCTAAAATATTAAGGATATTGTGGAAATACAAATCTTTGGCCTTTAATATTTGCTCTAAAGAATCTGTTTTATACAATAATTCCTGTACATTTCGTTTCGTCTTGGTATCGGTATACCCCGGCACGTATTCTCGCATCGAAGTATAAAAAATCATGGTAATAATAAAAAAGGTAAGCAACACCAAGGCAGAACTTAGGCCCACAAAAACATTCATGGGTGTTAACTTAAAAGAAATTTTTTCTTCAAAAGATTCATCATTAATAATTACCAACCTATACTTGTAACGCAGTTTATGTATTAATTTTTTCCTTGGCTGGTCCATTTCTATAACTGAATTAAAAAAGTTTTGGTTAAAATTGTGCGTTTTAAAATTCAAAGATAAGCAAAAAACAGGTTTAGCATTGTACAAGTTCAAAAACATACCCTTCCTCATTTTAGTTGGAATATTCTGGCTAATATCTTGCAACCCCAATAAAGATAAATGGCTGAACCGAAAATACCATACACTTACAGGGCACTTTAACGTATATTTTAATGGCGAACAAAAGCTCCTTGAAGCGGTAAAGCAAATTGAAGCTTCGCACATAGATAATTTTGAAGTGGTGCTGGATGTATTTCCTCTAGGCTCACCAGATGCTGCAAAAGCTGCAGGAAATGTGATTGATGAGGCCATCAAAAAATTCTCTAAATCGGTTCAAATGCATACCATTGGTGCGTACACCGATGATTCGTATTATAACATAGGTGTTTCTAGGTTTTATAAGCAAGAATATTTTGCTTCTATTGAAACCTTTCAATACATGATTGCAAAATACAAAACTGGTCCCTACGCCGATTTAAGCACATGTTGGATTGCAAAAAATTATGTGGGCTTAAAAAAATTAGGAGAAGCTGAGGCTATCATGGGATTGCTTTTGCAGAAAAAAGTATTCCCTAAAAAAGACATGGCACTTATCTATGCCACTGCTGCCGATATTAATATTAAGCAGGAAAAATATACTACTGCCATTGATAATTTAAAGCTGGCACTCAAAGGTAAATTAACCAAGGATCAAAAGGTTAGATATAACTATATATTAGGTCAGCTTTGTGTTCTTGCCAATAAAAAACCAGAAGCTACTTATTACTTTAACAGGGTAATAAAATACTTGCCTAATTACGACTTTGCTTTTAGTGCTACCATCAGTTTAACGAGGATATATGATTTAAACAACCCTAAATCTGTGGAGCGTGTAAAACGTAGCTTGAAGAAGATGGCTGGTGATGAAAAAAATATAGATTACTTGGATCAAATTTATTATGAACTGGGCAAGCTTGAGGTGGTGCAAAAAAATTATACTGCAGCAGTAACTCAGTTTAAAAAATCGGTTGGCTATAGCACCAAAAATAAAAATCAAAAGGGCTTAAGTTATTACGAACTAGCAAAGGTTTACTTTGACAAAAAAGAGTTCAAACTATCGCAGGCGTATTATGATAGTACCGTGCAGCAACTCGATCCAAATCATAAGAACTACACGCAGATTAAAGAAACCAAAATTGTGCTATCTGAATTGATCAGCAACTTAAAAGTTTATGAGGAAGAAGACTCTCTACAAAAGTTAGCTTTACTGAGCAAGGATGAATTGGAAAGAAAAGTGAATGGATGGATGGCTGAGGAAAAACGACTAGCAGATATTGCGGCCAAAGAGGCAAAGAAAAAATCTAAGCAAGCTGCAAGTATGGCCAACAACCAAAACCTCAATGCTACTGCTCCTCTTACCTTACCAGGTGCTGGAGATAATTCTTGGTACTTCTATAATTCTGCTTTGATTAATGCGGGTGCTGCAGAGTTTTTTACCAATAAAAAATGGGGTCAGAGAAAGAATGAGGACTATTGGAGAATTGCTGCCAAAGAAAAGGAAAAGGTAGAGGAGGAACCAGAGCAAAATAAAAATGATAGCAGTGGCAAATTTACCAATGCCAAAAAGGAAGGTGATGGTGCAAATGAGGTAGTGGCAGATTCTAAAGAAAATAACCTCACAGGTGATGCCAAAAAAGATGCTTGGATAAAAAATGTCCCTTTAAGCAAAACTCAAAAAACCAGATCGAACAGCAGAATGCTTGAATCTTTGCATAACCTCGGTATCCTTTATTATGATAGGTTAAAGAACCCCAGCGAATCAAAAAAATACTTCGACATACTTCAATCTCGTTTTCCTAAAAGTGAGTATGAGCCTGAGGCTTTTTACTATTTGTATAAATCAAATACCGACCTTAAAAACACCAAGGTGGGTGATCAAAATAAAACCTTGTTGATAGGTACCTATCCAGATCATCCATACAGCTTATTGGTACAGAACAAATCTATAGCCTCTGCAGAGAACTCCAACAATAAATTATTGATGGATGCTTATCAAAAAATGTATGAGGCTTACAAGGATGGAAAATATGCTGAGGCAATGGCTATGAAAGGCAATATTGATAAGCAATTTCCGGGCAATCCTTTAAAGCCAAAGATAGATTTAATTTATGCTTTTTGTATTGGAAAAACGCAAGACAAACAGGCTTTCAAAAAAGCACTCACAGAGGTAAGCACCACCCACAAAGGTTTAGATGTGGCAGCCAAGGCTGATGAGTTTTTGGAGGTATTGAATAGAGAAGAAAAAATTGCAGCCTTTAATGGAGGTGGCGATAAAAAAGCTGAACCTTTGGAGTTTGATTTAGATACAGAAACTCCTTTCTATTATGTATTGGCGGTTAAAAATCCCAAAGCAGATTTAAACGACATATTGTCTAAGTATAATGCCTTTAATGAGGCTTACGCAACAGAGAATAATCTGAGGGTAAATCCTATTATGAGCAATGAGGGTTATCAATTGGTAACCGTTAGGGAATTCCCCAATTTTGCTGCTGCACAAGATTATATCAAAACCTTGAAGGCAACAGAATTTCTGACCAAAAAACTTAACTTAGGGGAGGGCAATCATGAGTATGCCATATCCACCAAAAATTTTAAAGTAGTGCTCAAGGAAAAAAAGGTAGAGAAGTTTGCCGAATTCTATAAAAAACAAGTGGAAAGTCTGAACAAAATAAAATGAACTGGAAAAATTATTTTTTTAAAAACCCGTATTGGAAATTCATAAAGTGGATTTGGGTAATTGCTTTTGGAGGCCTTACTTTACTTGCATTTCTGGTTTCAGCAATCGCAATGGGTTGGTTCGGACAGTTACCGCCAATTGAAGAATTGGAGAACCCAACTACCCAATTGGCAAGCGAAATTTACGCCGATGATGGTTCTGTACTTGGTAAATATTATTTGCAAAACCGAAGCAACGCGCATTACGAGGAATTAAGTCCGCAGTTAATTAATGCTTTAGTTGCAACAGAGGATATTCGTTTTTACGACCACAGCGGTATTGATAACAGCAGGCTTTTTACCATTGTTATTTATAACCTAATTGGCAAGCAACAAGGAGGCAGTACCATCTCGCAACAATTGGCCAAAAACTTGTTTCCGCGTAAGAAATTTAGGAGCATCATAGACAAAGCGGTTACCAAATTACAAGAATGGATTACGGCTGCTTTAATTGAGCAACGATACACCAAAGATGAAATTCTTACCATGTATTTAAACACGGTTGAATTTGGCAATAATTCTTTTGGTATTAGAAGTGCTTCAAAAACATTTTTTGCTAAAACGCCTTATGAGTTAAATGCCCAAGAGGCTGCGGTATTAGTGGGTGTTCTTAAGGCTCCAACCCTTTATAGTCCCATAAGAAATCCAGCAAACGCATTAAACAGAAGAAATACCGTTCTGAACCAAATGGCCAAGGGAGGATTTATCTCTGCTGATTCATGCGAAATCTTAAAATCGCGACCTATAGAGTTGAACTTTATGGAGGAAAGTCATAACGAAGGATTGGCTACCTATTTTAGAGAAACCTTACGTATGGAGTTGCTTGATTGGTGCGAGGAGAATGGTTATAACTTGTATAAAGATGGGTTAAAAATATATACTACCATTAACCCTACCATGCAACAAATTGCTGAGCAAACTGTAGAGGAGCAATTGCGCGATCAACAGAAGAAATTCTTTGCGCATTGGAAAGGAAGGGCACCTTGGGGTGAGTTTAAAGAGGTGCTTATTAGTGGCATGAAACGTAGCGATAGATACCGCATTGCAAAGGAGTTGAAGAAGTCGGATGCCGAAATTCAAACTGAGTTTAACACCCCAGTAAAGATGCGTGTTTTTAGTTATACCCGCGGTGAAATTGATACAACCATGACGCCCATGGATAGCATAAAATACTACAAATATTTTATGCAGTGTGGCTTTATGAGTATGGATCCCCAAACAGGCAAAATTAAGGCTTGGGTGGGCGGACACAATTACAAATACTTTAAGTACGACCATGTGAATGTTACAGCGAAAAGGCAGGTGGGTTCTACCTTTAAACCTTTTGTATATACGGTAGCGATTGATAATGGATTTTCGCCTTGTACGCTTATTCCAAATAAGCCAGTAAGCTTTGCGGGTTACCCAGATTATAACCCGAGCAATGCAGATGAAAAATATGGTGCGCCGGAGATGACGATGTTTAGGGGCTTAAAATTTTCGTTTAACTTGATCTGTCTAAATGTACTGAAACTTTTGGGCGATGCGGGTATGCTCAATGTAATAGAATTGGCTAAGAAAATGGGTGTAACAAGTAAGATTGAACCTTATCCTTCTTCTGCTTTGGGTACGGCCGATATTTCAGTATATGAAATGGTGGGTGCCTTTTCAACTTTTGCTAACAAAGGCGTTTGGATCAAACCGACCTATTTAGCGAGAATAGTGGATAAGAATGGCAATGTTATTTTTGAAAATTTACCGCATACACAAGAGGCTTTAAGCGAGCAAACAGCTTATGTGATGTGTAAAATGTTAGAAAATGTAACCACTTCTGGAACGGCTGCGAAGATTAAGTATATGTATAAAATTCCAGGAGCTGTGGGTGGTAAAACGGGTACGACACAAAATTATAGTGATGGTTGGTTTATTGGAATTACACCTACCCTAGTTTCTGGTTGTTGGGTAGGTTGGGAAGATAGGGCCATCCATTTTAGAAGCATGGATTTAGGTTCTGGTTCTGCAATGGCTATGCCTATTTGGGCCAATTACATGCAAAAGGTAATTGCGGTTCCAAATTTAGTTCAAGTAGTGAACGAATGGGCAGCTCCACAAAGTCCGTTGAGCATTGAAATGGATTGTGCAAAATTTGGAAATGGAGAAGAGCCAAAAGAAGATTTTGTTGAATAAAATAGGATAGGATGAGAAGTATATTTTTATGCCTTTTGACCTTGGCTTGTATGCGTGTTTATGCTCAGAAAACTAAAAAAGTATTGTTTCTTGGCAACAGTTATACAGCGGTAAACAACCTTCCTCTGTTGGTTGAAAGCATTGCAAATGCTGAGGGAAACGTCTTAACAGTGAGCAGCAATACTCCAGGTGGCTATACCTTTGAAGGCCACAGCACCAATGCCATGAGTACTCAATTAATTGCTGAAGGCAATTGGGATTACGTTGTCTTACAAGAGCAAAGTCAGTTACCTTCTTTTCCAGATGCACAAGTGAATGAAATGGTATTTCCTTTTGCCAAAACATTAGATAGTTTAATTCATAGCTATAATGCATGTACACAAACGGTGTTTTATATGACTTGGGGAAGAAAGAATGGAGATGCCTCCAATTGCGCTTTTTGGCCTCCTGTATGCACTTATAAAGGCATGGATAGCCTATTGCATTTGAGGTATAAAATGTTGGCAGAGCAAAACAAGGCACTCGTTTCTCCAGTGGGTGCGGTCTGGAATTACCTGAGAAAAAACAACAGCAGCATTGAGTTATACGACATGGATGAAAGTCACCCAAGTCTTGCAGGTTCTTACGCCGCAGCATGTTGTTTTTATGCACTCATTTTCAATGAAAATCCGATGGACATTTCTTACAATGCGGGATTAAATCCTAGTGTGGCAGCCGACATTAGAAATGCGGTGAAGTTGGTATTTAGCGACTCATCGGCTGCTTGGAACATAGAAAGATTCACCGCAAAATCATCATTTACTACCACCTTAGTTAAACCATTAGAAGTAAGTTTCAACAACACTTCTACTGATGCCGAATCTTATGTTTGGTACTTTGGAGATGGAGATAGCTCTTATGTATTTGCCCCAACTCACACCTACAAATCCGCCGGTATTTATGAGGTAAGTTTGCTAGCCAGCAAATGTGGCGTGAGTCAAAAAAGCAGCAAAAATTTAAGCCTAAGCACTACGGGGAATATATCATTTGGCAATGCCTCAAATGCTTGGAAAATATACCCAAATCCAAGTGCCGAACACTTCAATGTGGAAGGCATAAATAGCCAGGCCATCAAACTTTCCCTATACAATTTAAAGGGCCAAGAAATTCGGTCTGAACCAATGACAGGTAACTTAACAAAAGTGAATACCTGCGATTTGCCCGATGGCTTTTATGTGCTCATAATTTTGGGAGAAAACGGAGAATTGGCTCGGCAAAAATTGCTGATTCAAAGATAGATTTTAACGATTTTCTTTAGAAGATCTTAAAATACCTATTGTTAAAAGTGATGTATTTGCAAAATTTAGCTGAAATAAAATCCAAGATATTTTTGGTTTCGGTATGGGTGCTTTTGGCTTAGTAAAAAGTTAATTGCAAATAACTTTATACTACCTATTACAATCTTTGATACACAAAGGTGGGATGCCCTTTTTGTCCGCTTGCATTATAGAAATCGATGAACTTGA
>JBILVK010000201.1:0-3604 GCA_044370475.1 Bacteroidia bacterium | reverse complement strand
GGATTATTTACTTAAATAAATTTGAATACCGCTTCGCTTTTAATGGGATGGAGAAAATAGATGAGATAAACGGAGCTGGAAATGATTATGATTATGGTGCGAGGATTTATGATGCAAGGTTGGGGAGATGGTTGAGTTTAGATCCATTGGTTAAAAGATTCCCATCACAGTCTCCCTTCAATTTTGTGGCAAACAATCCGCTTGTTTTTGCTGATCATTTAGGAGAACAAAAGGATCAAAGAATAATTTTGAGAACAAATAATGGTGATGTCATTTTAGCTGTAAAAGTAATCGATAAGGATGAGGTAAATATGTCTATTCAAAAAACTTCCACTGGAGATGCTTTATATTCAATGAACATCCACGAGGATTTAATATTAGATGTAAGGAACGGAAACGAGGGTATTTTTTCTGAAACAAATCATTCTATTAAAAGCAGCGGTTTTGCTGCAATTGCAGACCAATTACAAGATGCTTTTGGAGGACATGAAGGCGGTGAAACCAAGGATTTTGGATTTGTAAATACAGGAGGTGATGTTGGCTCTGTTTGGGTCTTAGGCTTACCAGGAGCTAAGGTTAAGGAAAATATTGATATGTCTGGGCTTATTACAGCAGCAGGTAAGTACGGTCCTGAATCCAAAGGGCTTTTTGAAAAGCTTGACAATTTTATGGGAAGTATAAAAGTTGGTAAAGGAAATTTAGGAGAAGTTATGGGAGTATTGGCCAAAACAATTCAAAAACAGTATGATTATGCAGAAAAAGGTAAAGATATAGGTATGTCAATGAAAAAGGTCATTGATAATTATAAAATGGATAAAAAACCAGACTCAATCCATTGCAAACCATGTAATAAGAAACATGCTAATTTTAATAAAAAAGATGAGAAGTAATTTGAGTTATTTGTTACTAGTTTTGTTGTTTTTCTCTTGCAATGATAAAAATCAAGATGCCTTTATTGTAACAAAATATGATGGTTTTGGAAATATTATTGAAGAAACAAGTTATAAGGGTGATAGTATTTTGCATGGGCCTCAAAAACTTTATTATAAAAATGGCAATTTAAAGAAAACCATTGATTACAACAATGGAAAAATTACAGGCAATCTAACTAGGTATTATTGGGATGGTAAATTACAAAGAATAGAATCATTTTATAAAAATGGTTTAAATGGATACTCAACTAGTTATTATCCAAATAGTCAAATTAGGTCAAAGTGTTATTATTTATGGGATAGACAGTTTGGGAATAGTTATTTTTATTATCCAAATGGGACGCTCGAAACATTTTGTTCATTTGATTTTGATGAATTTTGCCGATATATTATTAAATATGATAATAATGGTAAAAAAATAAAGGAGGAGGGTACCGCTTTAGGTCAATTTCATTTAGAAGGAGATTTCGATTCAATTTTAGTAAATAAGCAATATGAATCTATGATAAGTGTAAATACTCCTCCCAATACTAAAACTGAAGTTTTTATTGGCGAACTTGTTAATAATAAATTGCAAAACGTCTCAAAGTTATCTATTTTATTTAATTGTGCAGAATATAAGTTTAGCTTTAATGATACCGGAAAACATACCTTTTTAATAATAGGCGAAATTAGAGATCACCAAGGTAAAATCTTGATTAAAGATTCAATTGAATCCAACTTTATTGTACGAAACGAGTAATCTCCAATTTGAACGAATAAGGAGTAATTTTAATTTCAAAATTAGTTTAAATTTTATCGTTTTATTGCAATTTTCTTCAAGATATGTTTCACTTTTGTTTAACCTTAATTTAAATCAAAAAGTAAAGCCAAATTCTATAAGGGAAGCTACAAGAATATTGGTTCCAGATTCCAATTAATTTATTCAATAGCATACATAACCAAATTTTTGAATTTCATGCGTGAAAATCACAGTGCAAAAGTGTATATTAAATATATGTTAGTAAGTTTTGCATTTGGGCCATCCTATCTTTTCTTAATTCTCCTGCCCCAAGGCGTCAATTCAATATTTGAGGCTACTTTTTTTTTCTAGATTCACTTTGTTTTTACCACCTCTAATTTTATTCACTAACAAAAAATTCTCAACAATACCCATAACAATGGCTTTATCTTTTTCAGGAAGGGAGTCTATTTTCCTTACCAATTTCATTAAGGGGGTGTCTGATATTCCTTTTTTTTCAATATCTAAAATATAAAACGGATCAGCCTCTAGAGCAATGATAATTTTTCGCATCATAATTGCTGAAGGAATTACTAAATCTACCTCATAGGTAGAAATGTTTTTCTGTGATGTTTCTACTAGTGCAGCAAGGGCACCTTGTGTGATTTCTTTCTCAAGTCTGATAGACTTTATTCGCTTACCAATTGTCATAAAATTACTACCAAAAATGCATCAAAATTCTGGCAAAAACAAGAAAAAAAATACTATTTATTTGTAATTTACATACATATTAGTATTTTTGTTTTCCACTTTAATTCTAAAGTCATGGACCCAAAAAGTATTTCTATACTTGCTGTTATCCATAGAAGTCTGGAAAACGGCATCAGAAGCGGCAAAGCCACCATTCCAAGAGACTGGCTCAAAAACCGCAAATTGAGTATTGAAACGACAGGCGCAGTTTTTAATTCGGGTCAAATTCATCTTCAAAAACCAGAAAAGTTTAAATTGGACCTACTTGAAATAGGGTTCCTTACAAAAAGAAGTATAAAGTCGCGGACGGGAAAAGATTCCTACCTCATTTTTGGCAATTACGCTATTCTTTTCCCCTTTAGGAATGAGCTGGGAGAAGTGGTAAATTATTTTGCGCTCGGTATTAAAAACCAAAAAAAGAGCTATTTTAACAATGAAGGTGTATACCCTCGCCATCCTAAAAGCAACACAAATCGAATCTATTTGGTAAATTCAGTTTTGGATTCAACTGCCATTTTAGAATCGGGTGTATTAGATCAGAAAGAAGCTGTAATTGCATTGAAGGATGGAGAATTTACCGAAGATATTCTAAATGCCATACTCTCAAATCCGCAACTTAAAGAACTGATTTGTATAGGACCAATTGAGCTGGCATCTATTTGGGAAGAAATTTCTAAATCCTTCCCTGGAATCGCTATTGACAGGGTTGAATTGCCCGCAGGATTAAGTTTGCATGACCAGTATTTGGAAAAAGAAAAATCAGTGTTTTCTGATTTCATTCAAAATAGTAATCAAGGAATTGGTTTAACTCAAATTCGGGGTATTGAAGTTATACATGAGCATAAACTTTTATTTCGGGGCGATTGCTATAATTACTATGTACTTGGTCAGTTATCTCAGGACCTCGGCTGTATGAAGGTTACGCTAGTTATAGAGGATATATGCAGTGCCAGAAGGCATAGAGCTAAATTAGATTTATTTGAACCAGAGGCCATGCGAAAGCTTGCAGAACAGCTTGGTGAATATAGCGATTCTGAAAAGGTGACAGCAGAGTTAAACTTATTTACGGATAATCTTGAAATTTACAGAGAGAATCAAATCATTGTTCCAAAAACATCATTATCCAATGGTCGAACATATCTCTTATTGCCTCCGGAAAAAAGAAAAGCCTGTATAGATTTTTTAAAACAACCCGATTTGA
>JBILVK010000200.1:0-3627 GCA_044370475.1 Bacteroidia bacterium | reverse complement strand
TGAAAAATTAGTAAAAAGGGTATCACTAATATTCCTAAAATTTATATCCTTACTTTTTAAACGCATCCAAAAGCTCGACGCTATTTCTGCAGTAACTTCTTTCTTAGGAACTATAGAATCAGAAACCAATGAATCTCTTATTGCAACAAGGGTATCAGGCACATGAGTCACCAATACTTTTGGAGCTGCTTTAGCATTCAAGTATATAGAAAATTCTTGCTTAGGAGAACTACTAACAAGTATCGTTGTGTCTCTATATCCCTCCTTAGCCACAGATAAAAAAAACCTGGTTGTTTTGTTTGAAAATTCCATTTCAAAGTAGCCAAAATTATTGGTAATCGCAGATTGCTTATTTTGCTTAATATAAACACTGGCATTCGGAATCACCAAGCTATCAAGTGCATTATAAATATAGCCATTCATTTTTATCAAGCTTGCAGGAGCGGCCTTATTGCAAGTAATAATAATATACTTCTCCTTCACTTTATAAGAACAATTTGATGGCTGCAACAAACTGTTAAGAACCAAACGCAATGGCTTATTCTTACACACATAACTCATTTGTTGCTTATCGTTAAATCCTTGAGAATAGGAAAATACCACTTCGGTCTGAACCGATATTGTTTTAAAAATATCCGCCAGTGTTTGCTTGTTGGCTGCT
Source organism: Bacteroidia bacterium (assembly GCA_044370475.1). Classification (GTDB taxonomy): domain Bacteria; phylum Bacteroidota; class Bacteroidia; order UKL13-3; family UKL13-3; genus B1. The sequence continues at coordinate 2,966 of JBILVK010000200.1, read as the reverse complement.
ATGGTTACCAAGCGCTCCAAGTAGGGAGTTCTTTGTGCCTTAACACCGCTAAAAATTACAATAAAACACCCCAACAGGGCATACCTAAAAAGTTTTATGGCGTACATGATTCTCCCTTGATCAAATAACCACCAGAAATTTTCTCGTACTTTAAACCAAGCGTTTCGCAGACAATGCTCAGGATGGTAGGCAAATCTTCGTTGTTAAATTCACTTGTAATGGTGCAATCCTTTAATGCTGCATGTTGCAACAAAATAGTAGTATTGAAACTAGCATTTAATTGCAATACAAGCTCACCCAACTTGGTATCATCAAACTTAAATGAGGTGTTTATATTTTGTACCACCGTAGTATTTATCAGCTGCTTTTTAGAACGAATATATACTGCCTTGCCTTGCTCTTTTAGTTCAAGTTCTGCCCCCAAACTGTCAAACAACAAAACCACTCCTTCGCTAACCTGTACATAGACAGAATCTGCATCTAAGGACAATTTAACGCTAAACTTTGTACCAATATCTTTGATAAAAAAATTACCCGCATCAACAATAAATGGCAAATCATCTCTATGTGTTACCACAAAATCAGCACTCCCATTTAGGTGAACGGTTCTATTCTTTGTGCCATAATTTTCATCAAGGAGCAGCTTAGTATTTTCAGAAATAGTTACTTCGCTAAGGTCATCCAGTTTTACAAATTGAGAATTGCTCTTGGTTTCAAATGCCAGCTGTTGCGATCTATTTCCATTTAAATAATATCCCAAAACAGCCCCTATTCCTAGTAAAACAAACAAGGACGCTGCAATTTGCCAATAGGTAAATTTACTTGGCCTTTTAATTGTCCTTTTTTCTTCAATGGACTCGTTTAATTTGATCCATGCCGCTTCTGTATCCACTGTAGCATGCGGTTTTGGGTTACCCCAAAAAACTTTTTCGCAATCCAAATAATATTGAAAATTATCCGCATGGGCCTGCTTCCAATCTTCCAATTGCATAGCCTCATCGGGCAATGCATTTCCCGAAAGGAATTTGCTTATAAGATTGTCTATGTCTTCTATGTTATTCACTATATTATTTCATTAAAAAAATAATCAACAAGGGTAAATATTCCTTTAACTGCTGTCGCAAAATCTTCAGTGCTTTTCCCATTTGGTTCTCAACCGTTTTTATGGATAAGCCCAACTGCTCGGCTATTTCTTGGTATTTTAAATGTTCATATCTACTCATTTTAAAAATTTTGCCACATTGCTCAGGAAGCAAATCAATGGCAGCATCCAGCCTTTTCCTCAATTCCTTTTGCTCCAGTTTCTCATATTCAAAATCCACATGCGCGTAAATGGGTATTGTTTGCGCAAAGTTGCTCCTTACCTTCTGCTGCTTTATTCTATTTAAACAAGCATGGTAAACAGCCTTATACAAAAACGCTCTTTGAGAAGTATGAATCTCAATACTTTCGCGCTTTTCCCAAAGCCTTATATATACTTGCTGAACCAAATCCTCGGCCTCATCCATATCCATTACAAGGGTGTTGGCATATGAAACCAATGCCGGGTAATAGGCACTAAAAACCGTTTCGAAGCTTTTTATTTCTTCAGATTCAAAATAGCTTGTTTCAATATTGTTTGGTCTCAACTTAAATCCTCAAATGATGCGGCACGCAAATTTAGCTTCTTTTGCTATAAGACACCTAAATTGAAATTTACCCCTATTCCAAACCCCAATTATTTTTTAAATCCTAAATATCTCCCTAAGCCAAGCAACCCAACAGTGTAAGCATTTAAAAAGGAAGCACCAGCTAGCTCTTGCCATTTAGCTAAGATTTATGTTGGATTTGCGTTTCTTTATACGCAGCTCATCTGCAATGTATTAAATGCTATTCTTTTACTTATTAATTTGTCAGTTTAGGGTTAGCAAGCAACAATTGTTTTTAAGGTGCATTTTTTATAAATTTACCAATCTCAAAAATATCGAATGTAGTTCCTATAAAGATTGAGGTTTGTAATCAAATAAAAATGAGTAAGAATTATTGTTACAGTTTTTTAATATGAAGTTATTATACGTATTAATTGCCTTGTCTATGCTCCTAATTGTTGAATCTTGTGCCAATGATTCACCAGAATGTAGTACAGTTAATTTACCACTAGACGATGATGATTTTGTTTTTATTCCTTATAGCCAATTTTCAAAAATTACATTTTTTGATACCCAAAAAAATGATACAATAGTTTTTGATTGCATTGGTGTGGATACTGGTCATTCTATTGACCATTTTAACCCTGAAGGTTGTGAAAAATTAATTATTTTGGGTAACAAAGTTTGGCATTTCAGTTCAATAAATTCAAATGACACAATTTCTTTGGTTTTAGAAAGCAGCTTTGACAAGCCTAGGAAAATCCTTGTAGGAATAGGTAGCCAAGAATTTGGATTTTATAACTCAGGTCAAACAATTCAAGGAAACAACCAGATTGTTATTCAAGGGAATATTTATGACACCATTATTAAATTTCAAAACAATGTTCATCCAAAATTTTCAACAAAATATTACAGCTATTACAACATGAAAAATGGCATTCTTAAAATTGAAAGAGATAGTGGCAATCTGGAACTAGTTAGATTTACAAAGTAGATTAAATTTTAAATCAGTTTTTATAGGAAATATTGATGTTATAAGCGGGCGTTTTAGGCTTATTAATCGCATTTCTAATAACGGAACAACTAAGTTCAGCTCAAAGTGGCAGGTAAATTAGTTAATAAGTTCTTTGAGCTTTTGCTTGGGTTTGGTTATAAAGACAATGCGCAAGGGGTTGCCATCGCGTATGATGTCAATATAGCCTTTTGGACAATAGCTCTCTAAGGCCTTTAGGGATTTAAGCTCCTTAAAGGCATGCATCTCGCGGGTAAAAATGGCACTTAAAAAATGAACTACGGGCAATCCCAATGCGATAATTACATCGGGATCTGCGGTCTCCA
>JBILVK010000076.1:0-13069 GCA_044370475.1 Bacteroidia bacterium | reverse complement strand
TTACCCCTTATAATTCTTTAGATTTTAAAATGCATGCAGATACTACATTTTCTTATGCCATTTTGGCTATAAATGCCGACGATTATGGCTTTGTGGTAATGGATAGAAACTTTATGGATATAGATACCATAAAGGCTGGTAATGGGTATGTAACCGATATACATGAATTGGTGAAAGATCATAAAACAGGAAATTACTTTTTGTTGGCACAAAGAATTGTAACGGTAAACTTATTTGAAATTTTAGGATATGGAAGTACACAAGCTAAAATTCTTGATTTAATTGTGCAGGAGATAAACAGCAAAGGGGATGTAGTTTTTGAATGGAAATGCCTAGATTATTTACCTATAACAGATTGCCATGGTGTTAATTTATCTAGCACAGAAGTTATAGATTATGTGCATTGCAATGGCATTATGTTAGATTCTGATTCAACCCTTTTGCTATCATCAAGGCACTTGAGTGAGGTAACCCGAATTAACAGAAAAACGGGTGCTATTTTGTGGAGGTTAGGCACCCATGCCAGTAGCATGAAATTTAGTTTTCCAAATGATATCGATGGTTTTACATACTTGCATCATGCTCAAAAACTTGCCAATGGAAATATTCTATTGTTTGATAATGGAAACTTTAAAACAGGTTCGCGTTATTCTAGGGCGGTTGAATATGCTATAGATGAAACCTTGATGGTAGCCACCAAAGTATGGGAATATAGACATGATCCAGATGTTACCACCAATTTTATGGGAAGTGTGCAGAGATTAGGGAATGGCAATACAGTGATAGGTTGGGGTTCTGGTTCACCTAGTTTTACGGAGGTGGATAGCAGTGGAAAAATCATTTACGAAGGCAGTTTACCTGATGGAGTTTTAAATTATAGAACTTTTAAATATCAAATTCCAGATTTAATTAAAGTTCATCAACCTAAGCTAAATCTTCCTTCAAACTTTGAAGTATGTAAAATGCGAGATGCCGATTTTACTAACAAAGTGTATCATTTGGTAGCACCTTTTATAGATGCATCAGTTTCGGAAAATTACAGGTTATTTCAATTGGAGAAGGGTGCCATAAATCTCATATTGTCTGATAGTAGCAATAATTTTTATGGGTATTATAATCAAGCTTTAAATTTCAAGAATATTGGTTTGGTTCAGACCGATACTACCATTTGTTTTGCTAAGGCAATAGTGCCTTTAAAGGTGGCTGATGCTTGTGTAAATTCTAGCTATAAATGGAGCACCAACGAAACAAGTAAGGAGATAAATTTTAAAACCAAGCCTAACCTTAACAAAGTTTGGGTGAGCATGAAAAATGGCGAGATGGAGCAAACAGATACGGTGGTTCTAAGTGTGAGTCCGGTTGAAGAATTTGATATCATTGGCGAGTTAAATCCGATGAAGGCCTACCAGATTATTCCATACTCAATCCCATATTACAAGGGCGTAACTTATGAGTGGAAAGCGATAAATGGCAATGTAGTTGCTGGTTATGAAACCAATGCGATACAAGTGATGTGGGGCAATAAACAGAATGGATATTTGCAAGGAACCATTACAGATATGTATGGATGTGTAATTAGTTCTCCTTGGGATACGGTGAATTTTACCACTCAATCTAACAGTATTGAAGAATTACTTAGTGTGGGTGAGGCCAAAATTTATCCTTCACCTTTTGGCAATGTTTTGCAATTGGAAGGCGAAAAACCTTTTGTTTACAAGGTTTACAGCTTACAAGGAAATTTAATTACAGAAGAGAACCAGGTTCAATTAGGCTTACATAAAATTAATACAGAAGAATGGGCTAGTGGCATTTATGTAGTAGAATTAACTATTGAAAGCAATCGTTTTAGGATAAAAGTTTGCAAGGAATAAATAGCTAGCCAGGAGGAATTGTATAGTCGGCTATTTTATTAAATTGCAGGCCGATGAGATTTTTAAGCATACGTGTGTGGATGTATTTAATTGCGCTCTTGCCATTGCAAGGCCTTGCGCAGTTTGAAATCATTCCAAAACCCCAAGAAGTAATTGTTGGAGATGGGCAATTTACTTTATCTGCTAACTATGGCATAGATTGCTTAAGTGGGGATAGTTTTTTAAGGACCGCTTTGTATGATTGGGTAAAAAACACTGCCATTAAAAAAGTGAAGGCCAATAAAATGGTCCAAACAAAAATTACTGTTCAATTAGTTGGTAAAAAAAAGTGGCATAGCTATTTGGCTAAAATGGAATTTACCAAACGCTTTGAGCCTGGTATAGAAGGTTATGTGGTAAAAATTGACAAGAACAGTATTTTACTATTGGCGCAAACGGAAACGGGCTTATTTTATGGATTTCAAACCTTGCAGCAGCTGTTTTGTTTGCCGCAAATTGCCTGCGGCGAAATATATGATAAACCTGCGTTTGCAGTGCGAGCTTGGCAAGATGATATTAGCAGGGGACCTATTCCTACCCTGCAACAATTGAAGAAAGAAATAAGCACTTTAGCCCATTATAAACTCAATTATTTCACCCTTTATACTGAGCATGTTTTTAGGTATAAATCGCATGGTGATATTGCTCCCTTAGAAGGCATAAGTGCTCAAGAAATAGAAGAGTTAAACAATTATGCCAAGCTTTACCATGTTGAGCTCATTGCTAATCAACAATCGTTTGGCCATATGGAGAAACTTTTGGAGAAGGGGAATTACACATTTTTAGGAGAAAAAAAACATATTCTTTCGCCATCTAAGCCAGAAACGTATCAGCTCTTAAATGATTTTTACACTGAGCAAAATGCTTGTTATGGAGGAAAATATTTCATGATCAATGCAGATGAAACCTTTGGCCTAGGAAGTGAGCAAAATAAGGCGATGGCAGACTCATTGGGCATTGGTAATTTATATGCTTATCATATCAATAAGGTATATAAATTGATTGAACCCAGCGGCAAAAAAGTACTTATGTGGTCTGATATAGTGGCCAATTATCCTGAAATAATTTCGCAGCTACCCAAGGATATTATTCAAGTTCCATGGGCTTACCACCATGCCGAAAGTTTTGAAAACATGTTGGCACCCTTAGCCAAAGCTGGCCTGAGTTTTTGGGTAGCACCTGGGGTTAACAATTGGCAAAACATCTACCCCAATGAATTGGAAGCAAAAAACAATATTTACAAACTCATTAGGGATGGGGAAAAATATGGAGCTTCGGGCGTTTTAAACACAACTTGGGATGATGGGGGTTATGCGTTGTTTAACAACAATTGGCGCGGATTAATTTGGGGTGCTGAGTTAAGTTGGCATACCCCAAAACCAAATGAGACTTCTGATAATAGGTGGTACCAATTTAACATTGCTTATGATTTTCAATTTTGGGGATTGCCCTTAACAGAGCAACAAAACGCACTTGCGAATTTACATTTTAGCAAACCAGAAAAAACATTGCGCAATGAATTGTTTTTTGAACCTATTTTCCCTATTTACCCCGCAAATATTGGTCCTCAGGCAGAGAAATCCAACATGGATGCCTTAGCAGAATTAGAAAGAATTTATAAAAAAACAGACAGCATCATTTCTTTTGGTTCGAACCAAAACTTGGCTGAATTAAATTTGAAATTTGCGATCAAGGAGGCGCAGTTTTCTATCAGTAAAAATCTATTTAGAATTCACTATCAAAACTTCCTTGACCATTGGGTAAGTGCTCCAAAAATTTTGGAAGAACTTGAATTGTTAAAGCAAAAATTGCAAAACATAAGGGATGATTTTAAGCATTTATATGTCGATGAAAATAGGGACTATTACTTGCAAGAAAACCTGGCAGCAATAGATAAATTGATGGCACACCTTGAGCAAATTCCAGAACATTGTATTATTAAGCCTTCCCTAGATATATCTCAAAAAGGCAGAAAGATTGAGCTTATTGCACCATTAAGCAGTGCTCCAATTTTTTACACCTTAGGAACCGACAGCAATTTTGTTAAAAAATCTGTTGCCTATAAAAAGCCTATATACCTTAAAGAAGACGTAAAAATCACTTGTGCCACCAAAGAATTTAACCAAGTAAATGCCACAAGTAAAGAGGAATTTGTTTACCATTTGGGCATTGGAAAAATCAAAAAAATTAGTCCCGCTTACAGCACCTATCACCCTTCTTATTCTGGGGGTGGCGCCATGGCTTTGGTAGATGGGAGGCTTGGATCGGACCAAAACATTAGGAGCGGGAGATGGCAGGCATTTTCTGGCAACGACCTAATTATAGAGCTTGATTTAGGAAAGGAAACCGCCATAGAGCAAGTGCAAATGGGCTTTTATCAATGTACACCTTCTTGGGTAATTTTGCCTAGAGAACTGCAAGTTTACGGTTCACAGGATGGCATTAATTACACCCTAATTGGAAACGTTTCGCATAACATAGCCATTGAGGTTGAGGCTGCATTGAAACATGATTTTAAGTTGCAGGTAAACAAGCAAAAAGTAAGTTATCTAAGAGTGGTTGCAAAGTATGCAGGTCCGCTCCCAGCCTCACACCCAGCTAAAGGAAGTGCCTCCATGATATTTGCAGATGAGCTTATTATACGCTAATAAAAATGTTACCATTAGTACAACTGGCATAATGGTTTAAATGAAAGCTATTCGTTTTTAACCGAAGAGCTAGTTAGCATCCCAACCACCGCCTAGGGCTTTAAACAAATTTACCACGGCAATATTTTGTTGCTTTTTGGTAACAGATTCATTGATTTGAACCGAGAGTAAATTGTTCTGTTGGTTTAACAATTCGAGATAATTAGAGTAGCCATTATCATAACGTGCCTCAGTTAATTTATAAGCCTTTTGAGAAGCCATTAATTCGGCCTGGTTTGCTGCGTATTCTACTTCATAGGTCTTTATGGCTGCTAAGGAGTTATCCACCTCTGCAAATGCGTTTAAAACAACCTTTTGGTATTGAAAACTTAATTGCTCGGCACGCTGCTTTTGAATTACCACCCTATTCTTGTTCTTACCAAACTCAAAAATGGGACCGAACAATCCGCCAGTTACACCCATTGCCAATGAACCTGGATCCAATAAATTATTCAACTGCGGACTCACCACTCCCAAAAAGCTTGTTAATTGAATGGAAGGAAATCTCATAGCGGTTGCTACTCCAATCATTTCAGTTTGTGCAATTAAATTTTGCTCAGCCACCACAATATCGTTTCTACGACGCACCAAATCGGAGGTTAAACCAACTGGAATTTGAGCAGGTAATTGTTGATTGTAATTGTCGTTCCCTCTTGCAATTTTTCCTGGAGGCAATCCGGTTAAAATACGTAAGGCATTTTGAACAGAAATGATTTGTCTTTCTAAATTAGGCACCATTGCTTCCACTTGTGAAAGCTGCTGTTGCGCTTGCAATTGGTCCAATTCTGAAACATACCCTTTTTCGAAACGATGTGTAATCACCTCCAAAGATTTTTTACGAATGTCAACAGTGGCTTTTGCAATTTCGAGTCTATTGTCGAGGTCTCTTAAATTAAAATACAAAGTAGCTGTTTCTGCAATTAAGCTAACCTTAAGAGCTTGAGCATTATTAGCTGCAGCTAATACAGAAGCCATAGATGCTCTTTTTTGATGTCTAAGTTTGCCGAACAAATCAATTTCCCAGCTAAAAGTAGCAGTAGCTTTAAACATGTCATTGTTTTGTCCAGGGTTTGGCAATAGTGCATTTTTCCCATATTGATTGCTACGGGCACTTAAGGCATAACCTAGAGAAGGAAATACCACTGAGCGATCAATACCATATTGCGCCCTAGCCTCATCTATACGAGACAATGCGGTAAGCAAATCAAAATTGCTACTTAAAACAGTCCTAATTAAACTGGTCAGTTCTGGGTCTTTATAAATCTCTGTCCAAGCCACCAATGCTGATGTATCAGTCTTTGCAGCCATGCTATCTAAGTTGGCCGTTTCTAGTTTAGGGGTTTTAGGTTGTTTGTATTTTGGTCCAACCAAACAGCCAGTAAGGGAAATGAATCCTGTTATAAGGATGATGGCAATTGCCTGCCAATCAGGTTTAATTTTAAATGCTTTCATACCTTAGGGATGCGTGTTATTATCATTTAATTTTGATTCAGGTTCCTTTTGGTCCTTGGCTTTTCCAATCCCCTCAATCATTACATATAAACCAGGAACAACCAAAACTCCTAGCACAGTTGCCACAAGCATTCCGCTAAAAACGGCCATACCCATCACAATACGAGCCTGAGAACCTGCACCTGTTGCAGTAAGTAAAGGTACTACACCTAAAATAAATGCAAAAGCAGTCATTAAAATCGGGCGAAAGCGCAATTTAGCTGAGTTCATAGCAGCCTCATACAAGGTAACTCCACCCTTTTCATAGCTTTCTTTTGCAAATTCTACAATTAGAATGGCGTTTTTGGCAACCAAACCAATGAGTAAAACCAATCCTATTTGGGCAAAAACATTGTTGACATATGCATCGTTGGCAATTCCAGCCAAAAACAAGCCTAAGAAGGCACCAAACACAGCAAATGGAGCACCAAGCAATACACTAAATGGCAGTTTCCAACTTTCATATTGGGCAGCTAAAATGAGGAACACAAATATCAATGCCATGATAAAAACGGTGGAACCACCTGGAGAATGTTTTTCTTGGTACGACAAGTTGATATAATCATAACTCATATTGGAAGGTAATACCTCTTTAGCTACCTCCTCGAGAGCATCTAATGCTTGCGCACTGCTATACCCATAGCTAGGCGAGCCACCTATTTCTGCAGCCCTGTATAGGTTCAAACGGTTTGTAAAATCTGGCCCAGCCACTTTGGTAACTTTAACCAAAGTAGAAATTGGAACCATGTCTCCATTTTTATTTTTCACAAAGAGCAGACTTAAGTTTTCTGGCTTGGCTCTGTCTTCTGGTTGCGCTTGAATAAACACTTTGTATTGCCTACCAAATCTGTTAAAATCATTTACATAGCTTGCTCCTAAATAGGCCCCAATTGCTTCGGTAATTTTAGAAACCGGCACCCCCAATTTCATGGCTTTTTCTGTGTCTATATCCAATTTAACTTGCGGACTAGCTGCATTAAAAGTGGTGTAGATGCGACCAATTTCGGGTCTTTTTTGAGCGGCGGCAATGAACAATTGAGTTTGCTGAGCCAAAAACTGCGGCGTATTTCCACCCCTATCTTGCAACATCATACTAAAGCCTGCTGAAGCCCCTAGGCCTTGAATAGCGGGTGGTCCAAAAGCCATAACAGTTGCATTGGTAATACCCATTGCAAATTTCTTATTGAGCCTAAAAACCATTTTTCTAACGGTTTCTTTTCGCTCATCCCAAGGCTTTAAGGAAATAAAGAAACACGCAGTATTGGGTTGATAAGAACTTGTTAAAATACTAAAACCATTAATAGTAACATACGATAAAAGGTCTTCTTCTTTGGCTAATTCTGCCTCAATCCTTTTAGTAATTTCATCTGTTCTTTTTAATGAAGAAGCAGGAGGCAAACTCACATTTAACAAGAAGTAACCTTGGTCTTCTTCGGGAATAAAACCAACTGGTATTTTCTTACCAAGAACAGCCACTAAGCCCATCACTACTGATAAAAGTAAAACAATTCTGAGAGATTTTTTGGCAAAGTAATTTGCTCCTTTGAGGTAACCACCTGTTACTTTATCAAACATATTGTTGAACCCAAGAAAGAATTTGGCCAACAAACCTTTTTGTTCGTTTAAAGGCTTGGTTGGCTTAAGAATCATGGCGCATAGTGCAGGACTTAATGACAAGGCACTGAATGCAGAGAAGGCAACAGATACCGCAATGGTTATGGCAAATTGTTGGTAGAACCTACCTGTAATGCCGGGAGTCATAGCCACAGGAACAAAAACAGCAATCAAAATTAAGGCAATCGCGATAACGGGTCCGGTTACCTCCTTCATAGCTTGCACAGTGGCTTCCCTAGGAGTTTTACCATGTTCAATGTGGTGCATAACTGCCTCCACCACCACAATGGCATCATCTACTACAATACCAATTGCTAACACCAAACCTAGCAATGAAAGTACATTGATGGAAAAACCTAATAAAGGAAAAACTGCTAAAGTTCCAATTAATGCAATAGGTACGGTAATCAAAGGAATGAGGGTAGCTCTCCAGTTTTGCAGGAAAATAAATACCACCACAATTACAAGTATGATTGCCTCAAACAAGGTATGAACAATATCTTCTACCCCAGCTGTAATGGCCAAAGTAGTATCTAATGAAACTTGGTATTGGATATCATTTGGAAACCTTTCCGACATTTCTTCCATTGCTTTCTTGGCTTTTTCTGCCACCTCCAAAGCATTACTACCAGGCATTTGATATAAGGCTATGATAGAGCTAGGAGCCCCATTTTTTCTGCCTGTAGAACTAAAATTTTCAGTACCCAATTCAATTCGGGCAATATCACCCATTAAAACGCTAGAACCATCCTCTTTGCTACGAACAACAATGTTTGCAAATTGCTTTTCTGTAACTAAGCGGTCTTGCAAGTTAATACCATAAGTAAATTCGGTTCCAACTGGCGAAGGCTCATTACCAAACTTACCACCCGGACTAATCATGTTTTGATCATTCAATGCCTTTTTCACTTCATCCACATCAATACCCAGCTTATTCATTACAGCCGGTTTGAGCCAAATACGCATAGCATAATCACTTCCGCCAAATAAATTTACCTCACCTATTCCATTGATACGCGCTAATTGATCTACGATATTGATATTGGCATAGTTGTTTAAGAATTTGCCATCAAATTTTGGGTTGTTAGATGTAATAGAAAATAACAACAAAGGAAACGAAAGCGATTTTTTTACCGTTACCCCTTGTTGCTTCACACTAGGCGGCATAAACGGTTCCGATTGTTTTTGCCTATTCTGAGTTAACATGTTGGCATTATCCAAATTGGTTCCCACATCAAAAGTTACCTCAACAGTTAATGCTCCATCTGAAGTATTAACCGATTTAATGTACAACATATTCTCCACCCCATTTACTTTTTGCTCAATGGGTGTGGCAACTGCTTGCTCTACGTTTATGGCACTTGCACCGGTATAACTTGTGGTTATTTTAACTACTGGAGGGTTAATATCGGGGTATTGTGCTATTGGTGTTTTCTGCAATGCAAGCAAACCTAGTATCACAATAATGATACTAATAACCATGGCAACTATTGGTCGTCTAATGAAAAATTCTCCCATAAATGATACTAATTACTTGGTATTTGATGCTTTTGCGTCTTTCATTCCCGGACTCCAATCTGTTGGTTTAGGAACAATGGTACTGCCATTTTTAAGCAACATGGTGCCTCCCATCGCAATTTTATCACCTGGTTTTAGTCCGCTATCAATTACATATGCATCTTGAAAAGAAGGTCCCGGCTGAATGATGCTTAAGCTTACTTTGTTGCTATCACCCAAGATATATACTTGGTAAATACCTTGCATTTCAATAACTGCTCTTTGAGGAATAAGGATTGCGTTTTTTCTAAGTTCTGGCGAAACCAAAACCTTCACATATTGTCCGGGACGAAGCAATTGATCTGGATTATCAAAATTGGCCTCCAAAACAATAGCACCTGTTGTTGGATCAACCTCACGGTTAGCAAAGCTGTATGAACCAACAATTCCATAATCACTGCCATCAGATAATTTTAGGTGAATTCCCGAACCACTGTTCAGATTGTTTTCGGCCTTTTGCTTTTCTTTGAATAACCTTAAAAACTCTTGTTCGCCAATGGTAAACCTAACTCTAACCTTTGAGGTTGAGGAAATGGTAGTTAACACAGATTGAGGTCCGGGAGAAACAAAAGAACCAACTTGATATTTTGAAATTCCAATGATTCCAGCAATTGGGGCTTTAATAAAGCAATATCCTAAATCAATTTTGGCATTCCTCAACTGGGCTTCGGCTGCGCTAACCTGACCGTTACCTGCATCAAATTTTGCTTTTGCGGCTTCATAATCTCTTTGACTAACTGCCTTTATTTTAACCAAAGCATCCATTCTTTCAAAATCGGATTTGGCAGCAGCAAGGTTGGTTTTTGCTTCGGAAAGCTTAGCCTCGGCTACATTTACATTGTTTTGATAAGTTAATGACTCTATATCGTACAACAATTGTCCCTTGGCTACATAGGATCCCTCTTTAAAATGAATTTTTTCAATTAAACCCTTCACGCGCGGCGCTATTTGTATATCCTCTTCTCCGAGTGTTTGACCAGTAAATTCTGATAAAATAGGTACATCCTGTTGTATAACTGAGATAACAGGAACCTCCAAATCTGGCAATTTGGGCGCTTGTGGTTTACCCCCACAGGCTACACAAAAAAACAGTGCAATGCTAATAGAAGTGGTGGTATAAAATTTTAAGGTCATATATCAAAATAATTATGTTCGATTATAACCATAAAACCTAAAAAAACCTAAAGGTTGTAAGACAGCATTTAACTTACCCTGCTAATGCGGGCCATATAGAAGCCATCGAACCCAGATTCGGAAGGCAATACCACACGCTCTGCATCGAGTGTAAAATTTGAATTTAGGGCAAGGAATTTTTGAACTTGGAGCTGATTTTCTGAAGGCAATATGCTGCAAGTTGCGTACACCATTTTGCCACCCACTTTTACAATTTTAGAATATTCTGCTAAAATAGCCTCTTGTTCTGCCTTCACCTTATTAATAAAATCAATGCTCAATTTCCATTTAGCATCTGGGTTTCTTTTAAGAACACCCAGGCCACTGCAAGGCACATCAAGCAATAACCTATCAGCAGTATCTTGAAGTTTTTTAATGGTTTTACTGCCCTCTATTAACCTAGTTTCTAGGTTACTTACCCCAGCTCTTCTGGCACGTTTTTTAGCCTCATCCAATTTCCACTGTTCGGTATCTAAGCTAATAATTCTACCCTTATTTTGGGTAATTGAAGCAATGTGTAAAGTCTTGCCACCCGCACCCGCGCAAGCATCTACAATGCGCATACCAGGTTCAATTTGTAAAAACTCAGCCACCAATTGTGAAGAAGCATCTTGCACCTCAAACATGCCCTCTTTAAACTCAGGAGTAATAAATAAATTCTGTCTTTGCTTCAAAATAAGAGCATCCTTGCAACCCGTAACAGGCTCTGTAACGATCCCCTTTTCATTTAAGCTCTTCACTAAATCGGCCTTGTTGGTTTTTAAAGTATTCACACGCAAAACCACAGGAGCTGTTTCATTGAGCGCCTCCACCTCTTTGTTCCACTGCTTACCCAATTCATCCCAAGCCAAATCATCCAACCAATCTGGCACAGAATGCATTATTTTTCTTTGCGTTTTTAGGATTTTATAGTTGTGAAGAATCTTTTTCTCATCCACATTTTTAAACTCCTCCCACCTAGGCAAAGCAACACCCTTCAGCACTTGCCAGGTACCAAACAAAGTAAACAAATTGGTTTCGTTCAACTCATGCGTTTCCAATTCAGAAACGGTTCTAATTAAACGCCAATAGCGCACCATATCGTAGGTATTTTCGGCAATAAAAGCCCTATCCCTAGCCCCCCATAAATTGTTAGATTTAAGGATACGTTCCAATACCTTATCGGCATATCTACCCTCTTCAAAAATGGTGTATATGGCCCTGTTTACGGCACGTAATAGGTTTAAATGAAACTTCATAATCTTATCTTTCTTGCGCTAAATGAGGCGCAAAGGTACAAATAAGAAAGCTCTCCTCCTATTCTAAATCTTTGATAATGCGGTACTCTGCCGGAAAATAGTTATTTACCCTGTTTGGTAAAACCTTCATCCAACCTAAAGCTTGCCCTTTAAAACAAGCCAAACACCAGCCCAATGGCATAGATTCATCCCAAGCAATTTGTCCCTTTTTAAGGTAATTATGCGCTTGCGTTAAATCGAGCTCAACCTTAGGTATATCTTTGTTAAGATTCACAGATAAAGCCAATGAATGCTCAGGAATAAGCTTGCCCCCTTTATCAAATTTTCCCATGCAAATGCCCGTTTGTTTAATGTATAAATTGCTGCGTAAAAATTCGTAAGGTTCAATGGAGTTAAGTGGGAAGGCAAATACAAAATCGTTTTCAATAAAGTAATCAAAAGATTCGGGCTGATCCAACCACGGATGGAGCGAAGGAATAACCTTTCTCGACACAAAATTGAGCGGTACACGTTTGGCATTTGACTTAGAAAGACTCATCTCCTCTGGCTTCTGAAGTACCGCCATGTATAGGCCTTCACCCTTAACTTTATGAGGCAAAAACCTAAATTGAAAACCTTCCTTTTGTACAATAGGCCAATTTAATGGAACCTCTATGGGGAATGGGTTCAGACCGAAATTCTTGATGACTTTTTCTACTTGTTGCTCATTTTCTAATTCATTGTAAGTGCAAGTTGAATACACCAAAAAGCCACCTGGTTTTAGACAAGGTAAAATGTCTTGTAATATGCGCGATTGGCGTGCTTCGCAGATATGAACATTTTCCATACTCCATTCATTGATGGCGTTTGAATCTCGGCGCCAGAGGCCTTCGCCACTACAGGGTGCATCAATTACAATGAGGTCGAAGAAGGCTCCTAACTTCAAAAAATTCTTGGGGTCGTTATTGGTCACCAACACATTTGCAGCGCCCCAACGGGTAATATTTTCTTGCAAAACACCCACCCTACTTTTGATGATTTCGTTGGCAACCAATAAGGAATTGGGCGACAATGCATCTAACAAAAGGGTACTCTTTCCGCCCGGTGCGGCACATAAATCTAGCGTTACATAACCCGCTTTTTTAAGTGGCAATTGACTCACCACATGGTGCAAAAACATAGAAGAACTTTCCTGCACATAATAGGCACCAGCGTGCCAAATGGGATCTTCAATAAAAGAAAATCGCTCCGTTAAATATTGTCCGTTAGCACACCACTCCACCTGTAATTGAGAGTCAATGGTAGGATGTTGCTTCTGAGAATTCACTCTAATAGAAGCAGTAGAAGGCTTAGATAAAGCCTCAAAAAAATATCCTGCCTCTTCTGGAAAAAGCGACAGGATATTTTGTTTAAAAGAATC
>JBILVK010000199.1:0-3633 GCA_044370475.1 Bacteroidia bacterium | reverse complement strand
AGGTTATTTTGGCGCCAAATTAGGGGGCTTAAGCAACAAAGAATCGTTGGCCATAGGATTTGGTTTGAACGCAAGAGGCGCTATGGAAATAATTTTAGCTACGCTTGCTTTGCAGGCCAATTTGATAGGCGAAGAGTTATATGTAGCCATCGTAATTATGGCTGTAATAACGAGTATTTTGGCTGGCCCAATGTTAAGTTGGTTGTTAAAGACAAAGTCGCGCATTGAGGATAATTTTTAAAAATCACCTATTTTTGCGCTTTCATGGCAAAAGATAAAATACGCAGGTTTGCAGAGTTTAAGACATTTCCTAATTGCTTCGATTACCCATATCATTTAAAAGGCAAGTGGCACAGTGATTATTTTGGGAATCAGAACCCCATTGTTTTGGAGTTGGCTTGTGGCAAAGGAGAGTATACCGTTAACTTAGCCGAAGCCTTCCCAGAAAAGAACTTCATTGGCATCGATATCAAATCTAACCGCATGTGGGTAGGTGCAAAAATGGCGCAAGAAAGGAGCTTGCCCAATGCCGCATTTGTGCGCATGATTATTGAGAAATTACATGAGCATTTTGAAAAAGGTGAGGTGAGTGAAATCTGGATTACCTTTCCAGACCCATTTCCAAAAGACAGACATGAGAAACATAGGCTTACTCACCCTAGGTTTTTACAAGTTTATAAAGAGGTAATTAAAGAAGAAGGTTTGGTAAATTTTAAAACCGACGATGATGGCTTGTTTAATTACACAGAAGAGCTATTTGGACAAATAGGAATACACCCAATTGAATTGGTGAGAGATGTACATGGCACAGAAGAAGCAGATGTGCATGTACGCAACATCACCACACATTACGAAAAGCTATTTAGAGGAAGAGGCAGAACCATTAAATTTATGAAATTTAAGCTACCTCCACTAATTGCTTCCGTTTAACAAAGCTTGGTTAGATTGCAATTTTTGCAAGGCCAATTGAATGGCTTTATCCTCTTTTTGAATGACCATATAATAGCCTTGATCACGCCAAATTTGACGGGCTATCAATGCTTTTATTTGCTGCTTAATAAATGGTTTGGACTTTTGCTTGCTTGCCTCAGTAGGCATATCAATGCCATTAGACACCGCAAACTTTACAAAAGTATCGTAAACCTTATCGTTGATTTGATAGGCCTCATTATAAACCTTAAGGCTAGGTATTGCGGTAATGGCCGACCTATTTTGATCGAGGTATTCGTAAGCAAATTTTCCAATTAAAGCATTGGCAACAACCATCGTTAAAAAGGTAGAATAATACCCTGTATCGATGGGTACAAAATAATCGGGCAAAATGCCACCACCGCCATAAACGGTGCGTTTAAGGCGCAAGGTATAATAGGGAGTTGAATCAAAAATGGCCATCCTGCCATCGTTTTCTAATTCCCCATTTTCGAACCTATCCATTAAATCGTGCTCATATTTAAGCTTGTCTGTATAATCTTTTTGAATGCACCTGCCACTCGGGGTATAGTAACGAGAAACCGTTAAACGGATGGCAGAACCATCACTCAATTCGTAAGGCTCTTGAACCAATCCTTTTCCAAAGCTTCTTCTGCCAATCACCATTCCCCTATCCCAATCTTGCACGGCACCGCCCACAATTTCACTGGCAGAAGCAGAACCTTCATCTAGCAATATCACTAACTTACCTTGCTCAAAAACACCCACACGTTCGGAAGAATATTCTGCCCTTGGCTTACTTCTGCCTTGGGTATAAACAATTAATTTATGGTCTTCTAACAACTCATCTACCAACTCAATGGCAGCACTGAGATAGCCACCTGGATTGCTCCTTAAATCAATAACCAAATTTTGAACTCCCTCTGACTTTAAATCTGAGAAGGCTTTTAAAAACTCCTCATGGGTATTCTCTGCAAAACGACTAATTTTTATATACCCTGTTTCTTTGTTTAACATGCGCCAAGCATCTACACTAAAAATAGGAATGGTGCCACGTGTAATGGTGTACTTAATATTATCTTTAGCAGAGGGTCTATAAATAAGTACATCTACCTTTGTTCCTCCTTGTCCGCGAAGCATTTTAAACACCTTCTCACTTGTAATCCCCACACCCGCAACATTGGAACTGTCTACCCCAATAATTCTATCTCCGGGCATTATTCCTAATTCCATGGCTGGTCCGCCATTCAAGGCAGTTACCACCATAATAGTATCGTTCACAATATTAAACTCAACGCCAATACCCTCAAAGTTACCCTCCAACTGCTCATTGGCCTGCTTTAAATCGGAAGCTGCAATATAGACCGAGTGCGGATCAAGTCCTTTCAACAAATCGTTGATTGCATTTTCCTCCAACTCACTCATTTCAACCGAGTCGACATACGATTGATTAATGATGCCCAATAATTCGGTGAATTTATTCTTGCCACCTAGCAAAGTGCCTACAGAATTTGCTGGCTTTAGAAATATTCCAAGCAGCAACCCAAAAGATAAAACGAGTGCATATATAAATGGCTGCCACTTATTGAATTTATTTGACATATTTTTGAATTCCTTATTTGGCAAATATAAGCACCTGCCTGTATAATTGAATTTAGAATGACGAAGAAAATAATTATTAGAACTACCGAAGCAGATTCGAGCCATCAAAACCTAGAATTGATGAGCACTAAGGACTTGTTAAGTCGCATCAATCAGGAAGATCAAAGCGTGCCTTTGGCCATAGAAAAAGTACTTCCTAAAATAGAAAAAACAGTAAATGCCGTCCACAAAAAAATGAAAGACGGTGGCCGTTTATTCTATATAGGCGCAGGCACCAGCGGCAGATTGGGCATCGTAGATGCCAGTGAATGTCCTCCTACCTATGGCGTGCCATTTGGATTGGTAATTGGCCTCATTGCAGGTGGAGATAAAGCCATCAGGAAAGCGGTAGAATTCGCAGAAGACGATAGTCAACAAGCCTGGAAAGATTTGTTGAAACACAAAATAAACAGCAAGGATTTTTTAATTGGCATTGCGGCAAGTGGCACCACACCTTATGTGATTGGCGGACTAACAGAAGCCAACAAAAATGGAGTAGAAACTGCCTGTATTGTTTGCAATAAAAATTCGCCTATAGCACAAATTGCTAAGTACCCCATTGAGGTGGTGGTTGGACCCGAGTTTGTGACAGGCAGTACGCGCATGAAGGCGGGAACGGCGCAAAAGCTGGTGCTTAACATGATTAGCACCTCAGTAATGATTAAGTTGGGAAGGGTTAAAGGCAATAAAATGGTGGATATGCGTTTAAGTAACCACAAGCTGGTTAACCGCGGCATAAAAATGGTGATGAACGAATTAAAAATAACAGAAAAAAAGGCCCAAGCATTAATTGAAAAACATGGGAATGTGCGCAAAGCAATTTTAGCGCATCAAAAATAAACCATGGAACTTATCTTAAAAATTCTCACTGTGGTTCTATGGAGCGCAGTGAAATACATTGTGGGCATTAGTTTTGCGATTGGCTTTGGCTTTAATACGCTAAACACCTTGCTACTTACCATTGGCGGAGGCATGCTGGGGGTAGTGGTTTATTTGTACTTGTGGGACCTTATCCTCCGCATCATTTATCGGTTCAGACCGAAAAAAAATAAGCCCATAAAA
>JBILVK010000217.1:0-3299 GCA_044370475.1 Bacteroidia bacterium | reverse complement strand
AAAATAGGATATGAAAACTGCGATTGAATAGATGCACTATTGAAGTCGAATTTAGCAATTTGATCTAAGGTAAAAGCATCATGAGAAGGGTCTTCACTGGCTGCCAAATGCGTAAAAATAGAACGCACTTTGAGGTTCGGATTATCTAATAAAATATCGAGCAAAGCAGGAATTTCATTGGCATCAAAACCCAAACGCTTCATGCCAGAATCGAGCTCTATATGAATGCCCACTTCCTCGCCATCGGCTGATTTTACCAGCGCTTGCAAGATTTCGAAATGATAAATTTCGGGCTCAAGGTTGTATTGCAATATCACATCAAAACTATGCGGCTCTGGGTTCATGACCATGATAGGCGTTTTGATTTTTGCCTTTCGCAAAGCCACACCCTCATCTGCATAAGCAACCGTTAAATAATCAACGCGGTTAAACTGCAACATGCGCGCAATTTCATAGCTACCCGCGCCATAACTAAAAGCCTTCACCATGGCCATCACCTTAACCTGCGGCTTCAATAAATTCTGGTACACATGAAGGTTATGCACCAAAGATTCGAGGTTAATTTCGAATACCGTTTGATGCATTTTTTTCTCAAGCCACTTACCAATTCTTTCAAAAGCAAAACTACGTGCGCCCTTTAATAGAATGATTTGTTGGTGAAAATCGCTCAGCTGAAATTGGTTCAAAAAATCACGCGTACTCTCATAAAAATATTGATGCTTATGCGTAAAAAGATGCTGCTGTTTACCTATGGCCGAACCAATGCCAATGAAGCATTGAACCTGGTGTGCCTGTAACAATTGCGCAATGGTTTGATAGAGGTTGGTATTTGATTTTCCGCTCTCTAAAAAATCACTCAAAATAACCGTCTTCTCTAAACCTTCGGCATGTTGCTCCATAAACTCGAGGGCAATGCGCAAGGACCCTAAATCGGCACTATAACTATCATTAATTAGCAAACAATTTTGATGCGCTTCCTTTAATTGCAAGCGCATATCTAAAGCTGGCAAATCTGCAAAGCGAGGCAGAATATCATGCATATTGCTGCCTTGAACCAATAGAAAACACAGGCAAGTACAGGCATTCCAAATAGAAGCCTCATCTGTAAATGGAATCTCAAGGCTCCAATTGTTGCAATGCAATTGGGTGGTATTGGCAAGCACTTTTGTCTCTATAAAATAATCTGCCTGCTCATCTTGCCTCGACCAAGAAATATACTTTTTAGCGCGAGCATCTTTCACTACAACTGCATTTTTTAATGCATCAAATTTGGCAGACAGCGAACTGTTTTTTGCCAAATTTTCTCTACTGCCAGACACCTCATTTGGTAAAACTTCTTTATCCCCAAGCTCCTCATTTGGTAAAACTTCTCTACTTCCAAGCGCCTCATTTGTTATATAAGAATCGGTGTTAACTTGAGTAGTCTTGTTAGACAATTCATTCTTATTTTCACCATTAGCATCGTTGAAAATTTGAGTAGTCTTGCTAGATTGTTTATTCATATTTTCAACAGTAGCATCGTTGAAAGTTTGAGTATCCTTTGCAAACAATTCTTTGTCTTGAACACCTCCCATTTCAACATTCGCAGGATGAGAAAATTGCTGCAACGGAGCTTGGTTCAGACCGAGAAAATAGGAATGAACCAACTCTTGATCTGCACCATAAATAACGCTGCTGCATTCTTGAAAGAGTTGACTTTTTTCGGAGAGTTTTTCTAGCTTGGTGGCAAACCCTTCGTCGTGCGCATCGCCCAGCATAGTAAGGATTCCCAGGTTTGGACGAATAATTTCTTGAAGCACTTGCATCTCATTGGGCTCCGAAATTCCCGCTTCAAAAATTCCCATTTGATGTACGTCTTGCATTTGCAAAACGGAGAGAGGCACTCCAATTTGAGAGTTATAACTTTTAGGATTTTTTACGATGTGTAGTTGATCTTTAAGCAGGTGAGCCAACCATTCTTTCACAATGGTTTTTCCGTTGCTACCCGTTATACCAACCACAGGATAATGAAAATTTTGGCGGTGAATTTTTGCGATGGATTGTAAGGCTTTTATGCCATTGCTCACTGCAAAAATATTGGCCTGAACCAAGGCATCGATTTGGTTTTTATGAAAATTATTTTCTTCTACAATAAAGTTTCTAACGCCCGCATCATATACATCTTGCAGGAATTGATGGCTGTTATTATGCTTGCCCTTGATGGCAATAAATAAGGCTTGTTCTGTAAAAATCAATTTGCGACTATCGAGCAATACATGGGCGATGGATGGGTTGCCAGGGCTTGTTTGAAGCACTCTTCCCTTAAGGGTTTCACAAATGCGATTGAAGGTAATCATTTCTTCGAAGGTACTAAATTTATTTAATGCTTACATGCTAAAATGAAGAGAAAATAGGTAGAAAAAATTGGTCAAGTTAGGAAATTGATTTTCAAAAAAATGAGCTTGCAAATGGTATAATAATATTGAAATTTAAACTGTTGCAAACCCTTAATTTATAAAATACACAAGCCCATAAAAGCTATAAGGCAACATAGCCAAATGGCTGCACCACCCTACCCAGTAGGCAATAACATAACGCTAAAATTTTATTTTTATAAACCCATAAAAACTACAATTGCAACATAGCCAAATGCCTGTACCACACTACCCCACTGGCTTTAAGCCAATAGTAGGCAATGACATAGCGCAAAAATTATATTTTTATAAACCCATAAAAACTACAATTGCAACATAGCAAAAAGCCTGTACCACACTACCCCACTGGCCTTGAGCCAATAGAACGAAACTTAATGAAGCGTAATTTAGCACAAATAAATTTAACTTATTTAGCAAAGGGAACTAGAATAGAAGGAGTTGAGAGTTTTAGCAAATAGCAAACTTAACTCGACTTTTTGGGGATGGATTGCAGCAGAACAATTCCAGATATAGCGAGGTAAACCGACAAGGTGAGGAAGGCATACAAAACGCCTGTTGCGCTGGTGAAGAAGGGCAAGGCAAAGAGGAAAATGAACAAGCTTCTGGTGAGCACATTGCTCATATTGAAAATGCTATTTACGCGACCCATGACTTCGTTGGGGATGTATTGAAAAAAGTAGGTAAGCCTTAAAACCCTGATGCCAGCATTGCTAAATCCCAGTAAAATGCAGAACACATAAATCACCCAAACTTCTTTGGCAAGGTAGCCCCATAAAAAGAGAAGTGCGGCCAGAAAGGTGAGTCCAATAACTGCTTTAAGGGTTTGGTTCGAACCGAATACCTTGCCTGCAAACAAGCCAGCACCAAGGGCTCCAATGGCATAGA
>JBILVK010000018.1:0-40501 GCA_044370475.1 Bacteroidia bacterium | reverse complement strand
AGCGGGATTGTTTGCAGGATTTTTACCTGCCCGAAAAGCGGCTTCGGTTCAGCCCATAGAAGCATTAAGAGGTGAGTAATATGTTTGATGCAGATAGAATAAATGAGGTTTTACAAACACTTAGCAAGAATAAGCTAAGAACTACGCTTACTGCATTTGGCGTGTTTTGGGGCATCTTTATGTTGATGATTATGCTGGGTTCTGGGCAGGGTTTGGAGAATGGTGTTACACGTTCTTTTGGTGGTAGTGCCACCAATGCGGTTTACATGTGGACACAACAAACCACCTTGCCTTATAAAGGATTGCCAAGGGGAAGAAGTTTTAATTTTTTGCAAGAGGATATTCAGGCTATTAAAGACAATGTGCCTGAGTTGGCAGTGCTGGCTCCATCTGCACAATTGGGCGGTTTCAGAGGAGAGAACAATGTGAGTAGGGGAACCAAAACGGGTCCATTTGCGGTACGTGGTGATTTTCCTGAAAACCGATTTATACAAGTCTTTAAGCTTACTTCTGGTCGCTATTTAAATGATTTAGATATCAAAGAAAGAAGAAAGGTTTGTGTAATTGCTCCAAGGGTAGAAGAGGTTTTATTTAATAAAGGTGAAAGTCCGCTAGGCCAATATATTCAAGTGAATGGGACATACTTTAAAGTGATTGGAACCATTACAACCGACAAAGGAGGAGATGACGCAGAAGAGAAAATGCAGACGATATATATTCCCTTTACTACTTTTCAGCAGGCCTTTAATTGGGGAGGAAAAATAGGATGGTTTAGCATGACAGCCAAGCCTCAATTTGAAGCTTCTTTGATGGAAGAAAAGGTGAAAAAAATCTTAGCACAAAGGCATAGAATTTCTCCCGATGATCCTTATGCCATTGGCAGTTGGAACAGTCAGAAAGAGTTTAAGAAGATTCAAGGTTTGTTTGCTGGCATTAGGCTATTGGTATGGGTTGTGGGCATTGGAACGCTTTTGGCGGGAGTAATTGGGATAAGCAATATTATGCTCATTATTGTGAAAGAACGCACCCGCGAAATAGGTGTAAGACGGGCATTGGGAGCTACCCCAAATTCTATCATTACACAGATTATATCGGAGTCTATTTTGCTTACTTCCATGGCAGGATATTTTGGCTTATTGGCGGGTGTTTTTTTAATGGAAGGAATCAACAAAGCAATTGAAGGCACAGATTCTGGCATGTTTTATCAGCCCGGTGTTGAGTTGGATGTGGCCCTAAAAGCCTTGGTTATATTAATTATAAGTGGTGCCTTAGCAGGCATCATTCCTGCCCGAAAGGCAATAGCAATTAGTCCGGTTGACGCATTACGATACGAATAAAAAATAGAGATATGAAGAAGATAATTAGAGTGAGTTTTTTTTCCTTGTTGGGAGTTTTGTTTTTATACACTATATACTTCTTGTACAGCAAGAGTGATACAAAACCAGTGGTTTACAATACCTTGGTTCAGACCAAAACCAATATTGTTAAAAAGACTGTAGCCACGGGTGCTGTGGTGCCGCGCAAAGAGGTAAATATTAAGCCGCAAGTTTCTGGAATTGTAGAGAAATTGTATGTGATAGCGGGAGATAAAATTAGGAAGGGAGATAAGATTGCCCAGATAAGAATCATTCCCAATATGATTAACTTAGCCAATGCAGAGAGCAGGCTGAACCGAGCGCAGTTGGCGTTTGACAATGTGAAAATTGAAATGGAGCGCAACGAAAAATTATGGGAATCTAAGATGATATCTTATGCCGATTTTCAAGCGGTGCGCCTAAATTATAATAATGCCAAGGAGGAGCTGAATGCTGCAGAGAACAATATTCAATTGATTAAAGAAGGGGTGAGTAAAAACTCGGGAAAGCAAACAAATACCATTGTGCGAAGTACCATAGATGGAATGATTTTAGATGTGCCATTAAAGGAAGGAAGCAGTGTTATTGAGAGCAATACTTTTAATGAAGGAACTACCATTGCCACTGTGGCCGATATGGGCGAAATGATTTTTGAAGGCAAGGTAGATGAGAGTGAAGTTGGTAAAATTAAGACGGGTATGGATTTAATTTTAACGGTAGGTGCCATTGAATCTGATAAGTTTAATGCGGTATTGGAGTATATAGCACCTAAGGGTGTGAAGGAAAATGGAGCCATACAATTTCAGATTAAGGCAAAGGTTTCTTTAAAGGAAAGCAAGTTTTTGCGTGCAGGTTACAGTGCCAATGCAGATATTGTTTTGGCGCATAAAGACAGTGTTTGGTCATTGCCAGAATCTGTGTTGCAATTTGAAGGCGAGAAGATTTTTGTGGAGGTTGAAACCGCAGCACAAGTTTTTGAAAAGCGCTATATCAAAACCGGGTTAAGTGATGGTATTAGCATCGAGGTTTTGGAAGGAGTAAAGCCAACAGAGAAGGTAAAAGACCCTAATGTTCCGGTAGAAGAAAAGAAACCGTAATTACCTTTTTGAGGTAGTTATTTGTTCTATTCTTTTCTCGTAATCTTTGCCTTTAAAGATGCGATTTACGTATATTCCAGGAGTATGAATCATATCTGGATTTAGCTCTCCTGCAGGAACCAATTCTTCTACTTCGGCAATGGTTATTTTTCCTGCCATGGCCATGAGTGGGTTAAAGTTACGTGAGGTGGCTCTAAAAATTAGGTTCCCATGTTCATCACCTTTCCATGCTTTTACAATGGCAAAATCAGATTTAAAGGCATGTTCCAACAAATAGGTTTTGCCATCAAATTCGCGCGTTTCTTTGCCATCTGCTACCTCTGTACCAACACCTGCTGGGGTGTATATAGCTGGCATTCCGTAACCAGTTGCCATGCAACGCGTGGCCAATGTACCTTGTGGTATTAATTCCACTTCCAATTCGCCACTTAATAACTGACGTTCAAACTCTGCATTCTCGCCCACATAGGAAGAGATCATTTTTTTTACCTGCTTGGTCTTTAATAAAAGACCAATTCCAAAATCATCTACTCCTGCATTGTTTGAGATGCAAGTTAGGTTCTTAACCCCTTTGTTTATTAAGGCTGTAATAGAGTTTTCTGGAATGCCACACAGGCCAAATCCGCCCAACATAATTACGGCACCATCTTCAATATCACGAGTGGCCTCTTCGGCATTGTTTACTACTTTTTGTAACATGGTTTTTATTTTTATTCTACTACGGCCGACAATTGACAATCGCATAAGGCTTGGCAAATAGATTTCATATTGTCTAATTCGCCCTTTTTAACTACCGCCTTGCCCTTAAAATGCACCAACATGGCACATTGTTCAGCTTGCAAATCTTCGTGCTCGCAAATATCCATTAAGCATTCAATAACCCAATCAAAGGTGTTTACATCATCGTTATAAAGTACTACTTGGTATGATTCACTCACCTCATCTAGTACTTCAACTTCTTCTTCTTTTTTGGTAACTTCCTTTAACATGTAAATCTAATTTATGGGTAAACTCCATCTCTTTATTTCTAAAGTTTCTGATGACTATTTACTTTGTTTCAATCTCTGGTTTTTTATTGAATGAAAACTTACTCTCGTTTCCATTTCTCAATCGTTGAATATTGGCCCTATGCGTATAAATCACCATGAGCCCAATTCCGATGCAAAAATACATGAAAAAAGTTTCATTCGGACCATAAATGAGCCTTACAAAAACACCACTCATGATAGAGCCAATCATGGAGCCTAACGACACAAATTTGGTTGACCAAACGGTAAGCACAAAGGTTATAGCACATAACAATGCCACAGGCCAACTAATGCTTACCACCATGCCCAGCAGGGTTGCAATGCCTTTGCCACCTCTAAACCCAGCAAATACTGGAAACACATGTCCAAGCACCGCCACTATGCCCAAGAGCAATTGGTATTGTCTAAATTCTTGCGTTCCTGGTGTAATTTCATTGGCTAAAAAATACAATAAACTACTCGCAAACATGCCTTTTAAAAAGTCTAAGAAAAGCACAGAAATTCCAGCTTTTTTACCTAAGACCCTCAAGGTGTTTGTGGCACCTGCATTGCCACTTCCATGCTCGCGCACATCAATGCCAAAGAACATTTTTCCAACCCAAACCGCAGAGGGAATTGAACCCAATAAATAAGCTCCCAATAGGTAGGGTGCGAGTGTGCTAATTTCCATTATAAATTCTTTTGAGCCCTAACAAACTTGTTTCTATCAGAGATATTTGCTTGCCTCATGCTGTAGTCTTTTTTCTCTTTCGAAACCTTATCAATATTATCCTTTACAGCTTGGTTAAACAATAGGTCTGAACCAATTACAGCCATAACCCCTTTTTGATATTTGAAATAATACCATGAGCCATTTCCTTGTTGCAAATACATCACAAATTCATCGCCACCACGTTTTTTAGAAATGTTAATCGACCCGGTTATTTTTCTTTCTATCAAATTCTTTTCAATACTCCTTAAGCCTAATTCGCCTATGCTATTAAACGATCTTCCGTTTTGACGCCATACCATGGTAACATCAGTAAAGAAGAAGGTTTTTTGAAGATCTTCCATGTTTTTGGTGTTCAATTCATCTTCCATATTCTCACCTAAACGCTTAAATGTTTTATCATCTACAAACTCTGGTATACTAATATTTACCACACGTTTATTAAAATAATCTGTAGATGCGCCAGATGATTGTTCTACCAATGAATCAACCATTAATTTTAGTGCAGGATCTGGTAAAATCATTTGAATAATCATAGATAGTTTCATACCAAAACTAGTGTCTGCTAAATTATAGGTAGCATAACCTGCACTGTTCACATAAAAGCCTTCTGTATTGTACCCAAAATTGAATTTTCCTTCACCATAAATAATCTTTTTAAGTTCGCTCATGGCCAAGAAGTTTCCACGTTTCTCGTTGCCAAAAACTTTACCATATGGTCCAAGTCTAAACTCATCAAATTTTTCATTGTAAGTAAATGTACCCTCACACTTCAATAATTCTTGGTCGCTGGAATTTCTCTTTCTTGAAAATAATGCTGGATACACATGTGATGAATCATTGCTCACAAAGAAACCATTGGTTAAGGCTGCTCTGTTGAGGTTGGTTAATGGAGGTGCGGTATTGATGTAAACAGAATCTGGACTAATAATAGCGGCAGATTTGAACCAATCTGTTTTAGGCATAAATTGTTTATGCATGGCTTTAAAGAATCCATTGTACTCAAGATTTTTATCATACGAATGAAGGATGGTATTTCCCCTGAACCCAATCTTTGGTCCCACCATAAAGTTATTGGTATCTGGAATCAATGTTTTGCCTTCAAGGTATTTTTTCTCTACTACGTAAAGTTGATCCAAGTAAAATTGTTGAGGCTTTTTATTGCGGTCTAGGTAAGTATAAGTACCCGCGCCAATGCAATCGGTTCGGCCATTAATTTTTATATTTACCTTTTCTATGTCATGGTATGTGTTAACAGTATCTGCTTTAATTTTCGCGTTTAAGAGCATGTCCATTTCTGCATTGTTGCGCACAATGGCTTTGCCACTATCAGGAAAAACTTTGCTATCTGCAATGAGGATGTAAGGTATTTGACCAATATTCATCACAAAATCGCCAAGGGTTATAAATACACTACCTGCCGCGTATTTGAGGCTATCTTGCGAACCTTTCTTGCTCACTAAATAACTTCCCAACTCTGCTTTTTTGGCATTAGGCGGACCTGTAAACGTTAGTGTTTTTGGAAGCATGTCCCACCTTAATTTTTGGAAGGAACCTGCATAGTTATTTAGGATAAAAGTATTGTTGATGCCTGGGAAATTTTTGTAGGTAAACTCTGCATATTTCTGTTCCAAGTTTACATATGCTTTAACTTTTTCTGTGGCGAAGGCTACTTTGGTAGTATCTTTAGGATCCATTTGTTTAAAAATAGCATCTTCAGATAAAACCTCTACCGGCTTTAATTCAAACATGCTTGCCTCTAATTTACCACCCTCAATATCCATGTTGCCTTTTGCTTTCATGGCCTTAGGTGTTAGGATAATGGTACCGTATAATTTTGCCCCATCGTAAGCAATTTTCATTGGCTCTCCTTTATTGGTAATAAACATAGAATCTTGGTAAGGAATCCAATGGGTAAATACGTTGGGCGACTTAATAACGGTAGGGAAGAGGGAGGTTCTGTCGTTTTCGAACATGTGGCTGTTCGAGTTCATAGAATCGAGCATAAATTCGAAACGATGTGAGGAGGTTCTTGAAGATAAATAGGATAAAGTTCCATCGCCCACCAAGCCATCATTACTTAACCTTAAATCACATACTGCATTTCCTTTTCCTCCATATAAAATATGTTTTGTGGTAAGGTCGTTTGGTATATAAAATCCTAGAGATTTATCGGGTTGCAAGTAAATTTCTTGGCGCATTTCTGGCAAAATTCCCCCAGAAACAAAATTCCCTCCCAATGCCAAGGTGTAAAGGTTTAGGTCGGCCAAACTATCCAAAGTAAATGGGTCAACATCAAAATAGAATCTGTTTCTATCATAAGTTCCTTTCATGGTGGTTGGGTAATCGTAAAATACTTTTGAACCCACTTCGGAGGTGAAGACTGGATATTTTGGGTAGCGTTTTCTACCCGATTTATTGTATTGGTAATCGATTTCTAATGTACCGTAGATGTTTTGTATTACACTCTTCACATGTCTCATCATTCCTACTGAATCGTCTGCGTAAAGGAATTTAAGAGAGTCTACATTGTTTAACCTAACCTTAAAAGTATTGTAATCAAATGCAAAATTATTACCATAGAAATCTGCCATACCTGCGCGCAGTTTTCCACTAAAATCCATGTTTCTATTTTTCTTTAAGGTTACTACCTGTTCTTTAGGAAGAATGTAAACATTTTGCGAATCGCTAAAGA
This sequence comes from Bacteroidia bacterium, assembly GCA_044370475.1. Taxonomy (GTDB): domain Bacteria; phylum Bacteroidota; class Bacteroidia; order UKL13-3; family UKL13-3; genus B1. The sequence goes on along the minus strand of JBILVK010000018.1, from coordinate 33,617 downwards.
AAAACTTAGGTACTCCTTGCACCACCAAGTCATTATTAATTAAACTGATGTGTGCATTTGGAATAGAGCTAATGATTGAATTAAAAGTAATCGCATCATAATCGGTTCGGCCATTGTGTGCATTTACATAATCAATCAATTTGCGTTTAACATACACCATGTTCTTAGCACCATCAAAATTCACATAACCCTTATCGTTAAGGTCGATCATTTGAATGCGTATATCGCTAATATTGCTTTTGAATGTGGCTGCATACGATTCAATTCTAAAGCTATTTACTTTGTTATCTTCACAATACTTTTTGATTCTTTGCAAAGGATTATAAGAAAGCATCACGCCAATTTGTTCGTAGTTAAAATCCCTGAAGTAGTTAATGGATTCGAACCTTGCGGGCACATCACCCGAAATATTGTCTAATTCAATTTTAGGTGAGTTGAGGTCCCATTTAATTTCATCTACATAGAACTCTATGTTATGATAATTGTCCATAAAGGGTGCTGATGAAATACCCTTTTTATCATCTCTATACAGCGAAACTTTGTCTTGATCAATTAAGTAACTAAAGGCTAATTGAGGGTGGTAAATCGAGTCTTTGTCTAGGAAGATAGTAACCTCTGCTTTTTCAACTGAAATACGGTTTTCGCGTACAAAAAACTCTGGAGATTGAACCCTTAAAAAAGGTTTATTTTTAAAAGTGAACCAAAGTTCTGCTTTCTGCTGACTATTGCCTCTACCTAGCACCAAAGCGCCTCTCATACCAAAGCCACCTCTAAATTTGGCTTTGCCATAACTGGCTCCAGTGAAGGTAGAAAAATAGCCTTCAAATTGCGGGTAAATGCTCTTCTCTCCTTGCGATTTTCCCATGGGTCTATCGGTCACCTTTCCTAACATAGGTTTGGCAGATAAATCTAGGTTATAAAAACTGCTAGAATCTGCTGTGAGTTCCCCGTTGTTTAAATCGAGCTTATAGTTTTTAATTAAGGCATATACTTTGTTAGAATCTAATCCAACACGCGTCCAATCAATCTTTCCCCCTTTTCCAACCCAAAGATTTTTGCTTGGGTAGAATTTACCAGTGGTATTATACAATTCAAAAGTATCACCAGGCGTATAGCATATTAGGTTTAGTTTTTTAAATGAAAACAGTGGCTCCCCTTCTACTACCAAGTCGGCATCTGCGGTTGAGGTAACCCAAGTATATCCGCCTAATACCAATAATTTGTTTTCGGCAAATATGTTTTTGGAGACCAATAAAAATTTTTGAAAATCATCTTTGCTGCGCTTCAAAGAAGCCGATAATGTTTTGTGCCATCCATCAAATTTGTTCATGTAATTATTGCTTACAAGCGCGTTGATGGTTTTAAGATAGCCTTCAAAATCGGGACTAATTTGGCAGGTAGCATTTAGCATTTCGTTGCACTGCCTTATAATCATTGTTTTTTGGGCATTGCTAAACTTACCGGCATTGTAATAGCCGCTAAATTCTTCGGCCATATCTTTTACTTCCCTTTTTTGGGAAGTTGACATATACGATTCAAACTCACCTATAAAAACAGATGGGTCAAATGAAAAGCTATTAGGCCTTTGGGCTTTTACCTGTGAAAAACTAAGCAGTAAAATAAATAACCAGAAAGATGATTTTTTCATATTTATACCATGGCCTTCACAATGTCAACAAAACTTCTGCTTTGTAAGGCTGCGCCACCAACTAAGGCACCATCAATATCTGGTGCCGAAAACAATTCTGCTGCATTGTCTGCTTTTACACTTCCTCCATATTGAATGGTAATTTCTTGTGCAAGGGCATCGCTGTATTTTTTGGCAATTAAGCCTCTAATAAATGCATGTATTTCTTGAGCTTGAGCGGTACTAGCAGTTTTGCCTGTACCAATAGCCCAAACAGGTTCGTAGGCAACTACCACTGCTTGTATTTGTTCTGCACTTAAGTGAAATAGTCCTTCAGATATTTGCTTTTCTAGCACCGCAAAATGCGTGTTAGATTCGCGTTCTTCCAAAGTTTCGCCACAGCAATATATTGGAGTTAAGCCAGCAGTTAACACGGCATCCACTTTAAGTGCCAACCATTCATTGCTTTCATGAAAGTACTGACGGCGCTCACTATGTCCAACAATTACATAAGTAGTACCGCAGCTCTGAAGCATATCGGCACTTACTTCACCCGTATAAGCTCCACTTTTATGGTTGCTACAATTTTGTGCACCCACAGCAATTCTAGCATTGTCTGAAACCAATTTGCTTACCGCATTGATGTGAATGAATGGCGGAATAAGCACCACTTTAGCACTTCCTTGGTATTCGTCTTTTAACATGTTACTCACTTCAGATACAAGTCCCATTCCTTCTTCTAGGGTCTTGTTCATTTTCCAGTTTCCTGCGATGATTTTCTTTCTCATGGTATTTTAAAATTATTATTCAGAAGCTGAATTTTGCTCCCAAAATCGATAGGTTTTACTTTGTTCAAAAACAACCGAAAGCAGTTCTTTATCTGCTTCGGTAAAAGGCACATTTCTTCTTTTATAAACGGCTTCTGCGGTCTTAAAAAACTTATTCAGCACAAAAGTTTCAAATCCTTGTGCCCCACCCCAGCTAAAACTAGGGATAAAATTTCTTGGAAAGCCTGAACCAAAAATGTTTGCGCCCACACCTACAACGGTTCCAGTATTAAACATAGTATTGATCCCGCACTTGGCATGGTCGGCCATCATTAATCCGCAGAAGGTGAGTCCGGTTTTCTCGAACCTATTGGTGCGGTAATTCCACAGTTTCACCTCATCGTAGGTGTTTTTGAGGTTAGAGTTATTGGTATCTGCTCCCATATTCACCCATTCTCCAATTACAGCATTTCCTACAAATCCATCATGACCTTTATTGCTGTAGGCGTAAAAGACTACATTATTTACTTCTCCGCCCACCTTACAATGCGGACCAACCGTGGTTGGACCATAAATTTTTGCATCCATTTTTAGTCCGGCATCTTCGCAAAGGGCAAATGGACCTCTAATTTTGCAACCCTCCATTACCTCTGCATTTTTGCCAATGTAAATTGAGCCGGTAGATGCGTTGAGAATAGAGAAATTTATTTTGGCACCTTCTTCTATGAAAATACGCTCTGGGTTTAATACTTGGTTGCCTTCTGGAATGGCTTGAGAGCTTCTTCCTGCAGTGATATGGATGAAATCGGCCTCAATGGCCTCGCCATTTTTGGAGAAAATATCGTAACAAAAATCGAGTTGTATAAAGTTTGTCTCCTCCGATTCTGTGCAATGGTATAAGCTTATATCCTCTGAAAAGGAGTCTAAATAGGGCTCATCGAGCATAAGGGCAATTAAGGTACCGTTGGAAATTAGGGCCTCTTTATTCTTTTTAAGGAGCTTAATTTCTTCTATAAGAGTAGGAGTGGGGCAAATACTGCCATTGATAAGGACATTGTGGGGACCCTCATTTTGCGGGAATTTTTCTTGCAAATAAGTTTGCGTAAGGTAGCCGTAATTGGCTGAACCAAGGTATGCTTCCCATTTTTCGTTAATGGTGCGTATGCCCACACGTAGGTTAGCAACGGGACGAGTAAAAGTAAAGGGGAGGAGGTTGGCCCTATTTAATTCGGGATCGAAAAACAAGTAATGCATCATGTGAGTAAATTTACTTTTAGCGCACTAAGTTACGAGGGTAGAAGATAAAAAAAAAGCCTTCGCTGTTCGGCGAAGGCTTTCAGTATGTTAATCAGCTTTTTTCTGATAGCGTCTTTTGAACTTATCAATACGACCAGCTGTGTCAATGAACATAGTTTGTCCAGTGAAAAATGGATGTGACTTGTATGAAATATCCAGTTTAAATAACGGATAATCATTACCATCTTCCCATTTAATGGTTTCTTTACAGTCTACTGTACTCTGGATAATGAACATGTAATCATTAGACATGTCTTTGAAAACCACTTTTCTATAGTTTTTTGGGTGAATACCTTCTTTCATCTTCTTCGCAAAATTTAGGACCGCAAAAATAAGAATATTTTTTCATTTACAAAATTTATAAACAATTTTTTTTTCTTGCCTTGCAGCTTGGACAAATATAGGGGGTTTGTATCAAATTCTATTAAATTGCGTGCACAATTCCTTTTTTTAATCGGAAATCATATGAAAACGCAAATTTTAGCGCACAATCAGGTTCAAAAGATCATTCGCAGAATGGCTTATCAAATTTATGAAAAGCATTTCGACCAGAAAGAGATCATATTCGCGGCCATCAGCGGACAAGGGGTACAAGTGGCCAAATTGGTTCAGACCGAATTGCAGGAAATAGCTAAAATAAAAATTTCCTTATTGGAAGTATCTATTAGCAAGGAAAAGCCAGAATTTAATTCTGCCGAGGTAAAATTTGAGCCAAAGCACATCAAAGACAAGGCCGTAATTATGTTTGATGATGTATTAAATACGGGGCGCACCTTGGTTTACGGCATGCATCCATTTTTAAAGGAGCAAGTAAAGAGCATACAAGTGGCTGTTTTGGTTGACCGCAATCACAAGAGTTTTCCAGTATCTGCAGATTATATTGGTTTATCTCTGCAGACAACCCTGCAAGAGCACGTGGCAGTAGTAATGAAGGCGGGAAAGATAACGGCGTATTTGGAGTAGCTGTTAGCTTCTGGCTGTTAGCTATTGGCCGTTAGCCTTTAGCTTTTGGCTCCTGGCTTCTAGCTGGGGAAGGGTCGATGGTCGATAGACCATGGTCCATGGCCATTGAGGTTTATTAATACAATTCATGAAATTGTTTTTAAAGGAACACTAATTAAATATTGTTAACCTTTCAACTATATCTATGGTCTATGGTCCATGGACTATCGACTATTGAATATTTACCCCAAGTTGAAGGCATAAAAAAAGCCCGGTGCAATGCATCGGGCTTCTATTAAAAGTAAAATTTTTACTATTTAATTTTAGCTTGTAAGCCAGCACCTGCTTTGAATTTAACAACCTTTTTTGCAGGGATGCTAATTTCTTTTCCAGTTTGTGGGTTACGGCCTTTACGAGCAGCACGCTTAGTTACTGAGAAAGTTCCAAATCCAACTAGGATTACTTTGTCGCCTTTTTTCAAAGCAGATTGAGTTGAGCCCATGAAAGCATCTAATGCAGCTTGAGCTTGAACTTTAGTAACACCGGCAGCTTTTGCCATAGAATCGATTAAGTCTTGTTTGTTCATATAAATAATTAATTTAAGGGTTTTACCTAACAAACTTAACAAAGAGATTTGAAATGTCAAGTACTTGCAGGGCTTTTCAGAAAAAAAAATGAGTAAATTTATTTAACACGTTTTCAACAAATTCAAAAGTTGGCATTAATTAGAAGGTTTTTTTGCAAGCATAAAAGCCTCAGAAGCCTTGATATACGTGAGTTCTGAGGTGTTTTTAGGGAGATCTATGCTGATATCTGCTTGCTCAAAAAATAATCCTCGCTTTTCCAATAATTCCTTAATCTTTACTAAAATTTCTTCCTCATTAAGGCCCTCAAACAGGGGTCTTTGTGTTTTTGAGGATAAAATTCGTCGCAAAAGAAGCCTTGGTTCAGCCCGTAAATAGATAGAAAATCCATTTTCTTTGATCCATTGCATGTTGTTGTGAAATGCAATTGTGCCCCCACCGCATGCTATAACCGCATTGTCTAACACTTTTAACTGTATTAAAGCCTTACGCTCCAACTCTCTAAAATAAGCCTCGCCCTGCATCTTAAAAATGCTTTGTATGTCTGAACCCATTTCGGATTCAATTTTCTTATCTAAATCAATAAAATTCCAGCCCAATTTTTTTGCCAATATTTTGCCTTCGGTTGACTTGCCGCAACCAGGCATTCCTATCACAAATATGCGTTTGCAGGTGGGTGGATTCATGCTTTAGTTCATGTACTTCTGCACAGTTTCGAAGCTAGGCAAATTGTAAGCACCCCATTTCTTCACCACCACATTTTTCTTCAATAAAATAATGCCTGGATTAGACCTCACCATAGATTTTAACGGAATGGCATCCATGTTATAAAATGTAAATCCAAAGTTATGTGTATTGGCATATTTATTGGCCTCCTCTAAGTTACTTGCAGTTAAAGCCCAAATTTGTTTTCCACTGGCCAACCATTCCTTGCTAAGCTTTGCCAATTGAGGCTCTATGCCCTTGCGGCTGTCTTCTGTTTTGGTCTGAACCCACATCAATTTATACTCATCTTTTTCGAATAAACTATCGGTGAATTCTGTACCATTTATATCATACAATTTAAAATCATGAATAGGCGGTTTAAACCCTTCTTTAATGAGTTTATCTTTTCTGTCTACAAACTCATACGCATCTATGTCTTCTGGTAATTTATCAGCAGTAAACTCATAAGTTTGGCCGCCTTTTTCATAGATAAAAATCATCTCAATAATGTCTTTAGGAGCATCTGGCGGAGTAAAGGTAAGTTCCTGAATATTGTTGCCAATTTTGTAGGGAAGAAAATCCTTCACAGGCAAAAACATATAGGTGTATAAAGTAAAGAATGTTGCCACTAAAAATGCTGCAGATAAAGTAACATTCATAATTACTTTATTGAACAAAGGATTAATATGTTTTAGTCCAAAGAAAATAAACATAATAAGTACTAGTAAAAGCACATCTTTCATGAAACTGGTGAAAGGTGTAAGCTTTAATGCATCGCCAAAACAGCCGCAATCTGTAACCTTATGCGTAATGGCGCTATAGCCAGTTAGCAAGGTGAAAAATACAATGAGAATTAAGAGCAACCAAGCATTGAGCTTGTTGTAAATGCCAAGCAATAATGCAAAGCCACTAATGATTTCGAATATGCAAATCACCATGCTAAAAAGCACCGCATATGGATTTAAAAACGGCATTTGAAATATCTCAAAATACTCTTCCAATTTATAACTAAACCCAAGCGTATCATTCGCCTTGATGAGTCCAGAAATTATAAATAATACCCCAACAAAAACCCGACTAAATTGCGCTAACCATTTCATATTTTTACGTATTAACTTTTTTCTATTTTAATAAATATTACCTTCAATTTTAAACCTTCAACTTCACTTCACTCTTAATTCTCACTCTTAATTCTTAATTCTTAATTCTTCACTCCCAACAAAGACCTATTAGCCACAGATGCACAGATTTTACTTTTTTAAAAAAGCCACGAATTAAACATCTGCGAAATCTCCTCTAATCTAAAAAATCTGCGTGATAATCCACAAACCCAATGACTAAAGACTCAGCCTTCGCTAAAGCTATGACTGACAAAGCAACGACCAAAACCTTACGGCCAGAAGCCAGAGGCCAGCTGCTAGAAGCCAACGGATCTGCCTACGCTAAAGCTTCGGCAGACAAAGCCAAAGACCAAAGACCAAAGACCAAAGACCAAAAAACCTACTTCCCCTCCAACCTAATCAAAGCAAACACCGAATAATTAATCATATCCATCAAATTACTCTCAATGCCCTCACTCACCAAAGTGCTTCCCTTATTTTCCAAAATCTGATGCATCCTATTCACGCGCATCAATAACATATCTGTAAAAGTACTCACCAACATGCTTCTCCAAATCTCACCGTAATCATGGTTTTTTTGCTCCATTAAACGCTTGGTTTCAGCAATAATTGAATCGTATTGCTTCATTAAAGCATTCACATCTTCTTGATTGCTTGCCGCACTTACTCCTTCTAGCACCATTGTTTCTCCACTTGCTCCACTTTGAATGAGTCCCATTACACAATAATTAATGATGCCCATCCACTCACTTTCTACCCCTTCATCCACTTTTTGTTTGCCATTTTCTTCAATGGTTCTAATGCGGGTGGCCTTTATAAAAATTTGATCTATGATGCTAGATACGCGCATGATGCGCCAACTCTGACCATAATCGTGGTTTTTCTTTTGAAAAACATTTCTACATTGGGCAATTACCGCATCGTATTCTGTGGAAGTTTGATTAATCAAAGCGATTGTCTTTATTTTGTTCGAACGCAAAAATAAGAGAGGAGATACAATTGCAAGCATTATTAACAAAAAATTCAATAAATTGTGGAGGGCAACTCGTTTCTCTGTCTGAACCAAGGGTGATGGGTATCCTCAATTGTACCCCTGACAGCTTTTTTACGGACAGCCGCGTTGGTTCGGACCGAGAACTGCTAAATACTGCCCAAAAGATGTTGCAGTATGGGGCCACTTTTTTGGATGTTGGCGGACAAAGTACGCGTCCAGGTGCAGAGTTGGTAGGTGAGGAGGAGGAATTAAGAAGGGTTGTTCCTGCCATAAAAAGTTTGTTGAATGAGTTTCCTAATGCTCTTATTTCTATCGATACGTTTTATGCCGAAGTGGCCAAACAGGCCGTAGAATCTGGCGCTGTGATGGTGAATGATGTTTCTGCTGGGGGATTTGATCCCAAGTTATTTGAGGTGGTAGCAAAGTTAAAAGTTCCTTACGTATTGATGCATAACAAAGGAAAGGTGCCAGGCTTGCCAGAGGCTCCAGCCTATAAAAATGTGGTATTGGATGTTATTCAGTTTTTTGCTGAAAAGGTAAAAGAGCTCACAGAATTGGGGGTGGCAGATGTGGTTCTTGACCCAGGATTTGGTTTTGGAAAGTCATTGGAGCAAAATTATGCTTTGGTGCAGAAGTTGGATCATTTTAAGGTCCTGGAATTACCTGTTTTGGTGGGTGTTTCAAGGAAATCGATGATTCAGAAAGTATTGGGAATTGGTTCAGACCAAGCCCTAAATGGCAGCAGTGCTATACATATGTTGGCTTTGGAGCGAGGAGCCAGTTTACTTAGGGTTCACGACGTGTTGGAGGCTGTTGAGTGCATTAAAATTTTTAACTTCGCCAGAAAAAGTGTAAAATCGTAAGATGTTCGATACCCAATTTGAGCTTTTGACATACAAAATAACCATCATCAACCTGATAGATATCTTGTTGGTGGTATTTTTTTCGTTTCAATTGTTCAAGCTTCTTAAAGGCAGTTTGGCTTTTAATATATTGATTGGCCTATTAACCATTTACCTTTTTTGGTTGGTGGTAAGCTATTTCGACATGCCTTTGATGTCGAGTTTACTTGGTCAATTTGCTAAGGTGGGAATTATTGCGGTGCTCATTGTTTTTCAGCAGGAGATAAGGAAATTTCTATTGGTGATAGGGAATAGTTCTTTGTTGGGGGAGAACAAAAGTTGGTGGAATATTTTGCCATGGAAGTGGAAAATTCAACAGACTTTTCATACCCCTTTTGATGAGATTGTTTCGGCATGTAGAGACCTTGCTTCGCAGAATAATGGAGCTATTCTTGTGTTTCCAATTACCTCCGAAATGAAATTTATTGCCGCCAGTGGGGAGGCTATGGAATCTAAGATCTCGAGAAGGTTAATTCTTTCTATTTTTAATAAATACAGTCCGCTGCACGATGGTGCCGTAATTATTTCTGGAGGTAGAATTAAGGCTGCCAATTGTGTATTGCCAGTGAGTGAAAATCCGAATGTTATCAATAAATACGGACTTCGTCATTTGGCTGCAATTGGAATTACTGAGCAAACAGATGCGGTATGTTTGGTGGTGAGTGAAGAGCGTGGCACCATTAGTTATATTAAAGAAGGCGTTATTGAGGATAACCTTATTCCAGAGGAGATTGTAGATAGGTTAAACGCGCAGTTTTCGCGCGAGATGGTTACCATTGGCGAATAACATTTGGATTATTTTTGCAATTTGGAAGGGGAGTTTCTCTTTAATAGTTTATTGCTTCTTACGCCGCTACAACAAGCTATTGATTAGCTTTAAAAAGGATATCTTACCATTGTTTTTACTTAACTTCTAAAAAGCACAAACTGCCTTAGCGTTGCATAATTCTTCCTTAAACTTTAACGAAAGTTAATTGCCAAGGTTTGCAAAATTTTTGCTAAAATGAACAGGAATAACTTGCAATAGTTTGCTTTGGAAAGGTTTTACGAAACTTAAATTCAAATTCCTATTACATGTAAATTCCTATTGTGCCTAAAGCGGAGGAGGTGTTTTGTACCTTAACTGCGGAAGTTTTCGAATTGCATAGGCACATCAAAATCTTGCTGACGTAATTGTGCCATTAATTCTTGAAGGTCGTCTATTTTTTTGCCTGTTACCCTCACTTGATCTTCGTGGATGGCGGCTTGTAATTTGTTGTTGGCCGTTTTAATATAGCTCACAATTTTTTTTGCCGTTTCTTTATCCAATCCTTCCTTAATTTTTATGTCCTGCAGCATGAGTCGGCCACTTGGCCTAGGCTTATCGCCTAAATCCAGCAAGCGAACATCGAGTTGTTGCTTGCTAAATTTACCCAGAATAATGTCGATAAGTGTTTGCATTGCCATTTCTTGTTTGGCTTCTAATTTCAGTAGTTTTGATTTTTTATCAAGTTCTATTGAACAAAGCTCATCTTTAAGGTCGTAACGATTGATGAGCTCTTTTTTTGCGGTATTTACAGCATTGTCTACCAGCTGCATATCTGTTTTACTTACAATATCAAAACTTGGCATAGTTTTAAGGAATAATTAACTTTAATTTTAGGAAACATTTGATAAATTGCAGAGCAAAGATAAAAGTATATCATGATGTTCTACACGTTTTTTTTGAAGTTGGTTGCCTTAAGGCTGAGAAAGGTTTTATTAATGTTGGGGATAGCCTCATTATCCCTAGTTGGATGTAAAGATGATCCAGATCCAACGCCAACAGACCCTGTGGTAAATCCATTAGATACACTAACAAATTTTTCAGGTTTAATTGTACCCACCGCAGGCTCAATTACATTTTCGATGGATTATCAATTTAAGGGTGAACCAATTCCTTTTTCTTCTAAATATTATTCAAGTTTAGGCGGAGATACCTTTACCATCAATAATTTGAAGCATTACCTAAGCAATATTACCCTTACTAAAATGGATGGCGGAAAGGTTAATTTGGGTAATTATCATTTGTTGGATGCACAGTATGCTCCTTCTACCCAATTTACCCTTAACAATGTTCCTGCGGGGCATTACACAGGTGTTGAAATAGCCTTGGGTGTAGATAGTGCGCGTAATTATGCCGGAATTCAGGAAGGTGCGTTAGACCCGTCATGGGGTATGTTTTGGACATGGAATACGGGATATATCTTCTTTAGGATAAATGGAAATACCACCTCTGGTAAAAGCTATGCCTATGATGTAGGGGGTAGTGAGCATTTGGTTAGGATAGGTATGGATTTAAGCTCTTATAAAGTGAAATCAGTTCAGCCAAAGTTGGGTTTTGAAATGGAGGTTAACGAATTGTTTCAAAATCCGGATACCATTAATTTTGCGAGAGATGGTGCACTAGTCCACTCTAATACAGATGCGCCTATTTTAAAGTTAAAGGCAAATATGAAAGACATGGTTACTGTTAAATCATTAACACAATAGGAATGAAATTATCGAGGCTTTATATTTTAGGTGCAATTTTGTTAGTGTGGGTTTCTTGTAAAAAGGATCCTGTTTCTGGCGACCCCTATGCGTATAATCCTGAGCCATACAATTTGGTATTGCCCACTAATTTGGGATGGTCTACCTTCCCAATTCCAGAAGATAATCCATTAACGGTAGCGGGTGTAGAGTTGGGTAAGAAGTTATTTTTCGACCCAATTTTATCTGCAAATAATACCCAAAGTTGTGCCTCATGTCACTTACAAGTGAATGGTTTTGCCGACCCAAACAAGTTTAGTGTTGGCGCATTTGGTCATGTAGGAAACAGGGCGGCCATGCCTTTATTTAACTTGGCTTGGGCAGATAAATACAACTTAACAGGACATCGGTATTTTTGGGATGGAGGTGCAAACGATTTAGAAAGACAGGCACTTGGGCCAATTATGAACCCTGTTGAAATGGCCAATACCAGTCTTTTTGATGTGGTAGCACGTTTGCAATCGCATGCAGAATATCCAAATTTGTTTCGTAAGGCGTTTGGTTCAGACAGTATTACCAGTGTAAAATTGGCTAAGGCCATTTCCCAATATGAGCGCACTTTAATTTCTAGTAATTCTAATTGGGATAAGGCTGAGCGTCGCGAGAGATTAAGGACCCAAAGTGAGATGAATGGCATGATGATTTTTGGCTCAGAAAAAGGCGATTGTTTTCATTGCCACGGCAACTTGAGTTCACCCTTTTTTACTGATTTTGGTTTTCATAACAATGGCTTAGACGAGGTGCAAAAAGATAGTGGTTTATATAGAATCACTGGTATTCCAGAGGATTTTGGGAAAATGAAAACGCCTTCTTTAAGAAATCTTTCTTTTACGCCGCCCTATATGCATGATGGCAGGTTTAGCACGCTTATGGAGGTGATAGAATTTTATAATTCTGGCACAAAAAACTCCCCAACAGTAGATCCTATGATTAGTAAGAATTTTCCAAAAGGCGGTCTGAACCTAACGCCGCAGGAGAAAATTGATTTGCTTAATTTTTTACTTTCCTTAAACGATTCGGCCTTTATCTTGGATGGGAGGTATGCAGCGCCCTAGTTTGCTTTTGTATCAATTTTTCTTAAATTTGAATTCTTAGAAAAAACGCACTATTACTAAATAATTAATAAATTAACATATACATATGACTCAAATTTACAAATGGAAGATGAAAATATGGCTATATTTTCTCATCGCAGTGCTGGCCATTCCAGCCCAAGCCCAGTTGGTGACCATTGGCACTGGAACTGTAACCAATACCAACACCGGTTACCCAACGCCTTATGGTAATTACTATTGGGGAAGTAGGAGCCAGTTTTTGATTTTAGCATCTGAGATATCTGCACAAGGCGGAACCGCTGGTAACATTACTAGCTTAGGATTTAATGTGTCGAGCAGCACCACTTCTCAAGGCTTACTTACTTGTGGTAGCTACGAGCTAAATGGTTTTACCATTAAAATGAAGATGACCAGTGCTACTACCTTGCCTGCCACCTTTGATGGTGCAGGTTTAACTACAGTGCATTCGGTTACATCCTATACCGATGTAAATGGTTGGAATACCCATCCATTTTCTAGCAACTTTGCTTGGAATGGTACCTCTAATATTTTGGTAGATGTGTGTTTTAACAATACGTGCTATAACTTCAATGCAATTGTTTTCCAAACAAATACCACCTTTACAAGTGCTGTGTTTCGTTGGGCTGATGCAACAGGAAATTGTACTGATGCAGCAATAAGCTCAGGTACACAAAGACCTAATATGCGTTTAAATATTATTGGCAGTGGTGGCGGACAAGTTTTGCCTCCTATTGCTAATTTTTTCCCTAGTCAGGCTACAACCTCTTCAATACCTAATGATACGGTTTGGATTAATAGTCCGTACGATTTAGTTTCTACCAGCACCAATGCTACACGTAGCTTTTGGGATTTGCCAAATGAGAGTAATTTATTGCCTGGATATTCACGCAACAATTTAGCTTGGACTTCGCAACAATACATAGACACCGCTAAATACAGTCAAAGGTTCCGTTATAACTTCACCCGCAGGGGATTTTGGCCTGTTCGTTTGTTAGCTGTAAACGATGCTAAGCGTGATAGTTTGCGCGATAGCATTGTGAAATATATTTGGGTAGATACACCGAGTACTGCTCCTAAACCAAACTTCTTTTCTGCGCGCAGAAAAATAGGTATTGGCGATTATGCCTCTTTGGTGGATATCACATCTGGCGGACCGTTCCAATGGTATTGGACATTTGACCCAGCATGTAATTTATGTACCACGCCACCTTATTTTAATAATTTCTTTGCGGGTCCAACCGACCAAAACCCATTGTTTTTTGGAGGGGATCCAGGGAAGTTTACCATTTGCTTGCAGGCATGGAATGATAGAGGTTGGGATACCATTTGTAAGAAAGATTATATAGAGGTTATCAATAGTATTAATATCTGTAGTGGAAGTGGCGCTTCAAAAAGTTCGGAGAAAGAAGGCTTTATGTTTGGGCCAAGTGGCGCAGGCTTAAGCTATACTCGTTCGCAGGTTACTGGCTGTCCAGGATTTTTATTAGAGCCTTGTGCAGACAGTATTGTATTGTGGGTTGATCGTATTAAGATGTTGCCTAGTGATACCTTGGTTATTCATAATGGTATAAGCGCAGGAGCACCCGTGTTACGCAAAATTGGAGGAGCAAATGTGAACCTATTGCCTATCTCAATTATACAAAATGGAATACGCGGAGGAAGCAGGTTATTTGTTCGTTTCCAATTGGGAACAGCTACCGTTCCTACACCATACGATTCGGCAGGATTCTCTATCCGTTGGGAAGCTTTGCCAGCAACCTATGGCAAGCCAACAGCATCTATGATAGTACAAGATACTGTATTTAGTTTGCAGCCTGTAAGCTATACCAGCACTTCTACAGGTAACCTTATGCAATATTCGTGGGATACAGATGGTAATGGCATTTACGATTCATCTGCTGCTTCTGTTAACCGCACTTTCTTAATTACCACACCAAGTTATAAGAAAGTATGTTTGGTGGCTTATAATTGTGTGGGCAGTGATACCACTTGTAAATTTGTATTGTTCTTACCAACTACGCAGAAACCAACCCCAAGATTTGTGGCAGATAAGGTACAAGGATTTAACACAGATACCTTTAGGTTTAAAGATTTAAGTTTATACGGACCAAGTTCATGGAAGTGGACATTTACGCCAGGTACCGCGCAATACTTAATGGGTACAAGCAGCACCAGCAAAAATCCTGTGATGCGCTTTACCCAAAGAACAAAATACACCGTTAAATTGGTTGCAACTAACTTTTATGGACCAGATTCTGTAACGGTGGTAGATTATGTAAATATTGGTGCCTATGATGAGCCACAATGTTTAAGTGATATCAACTTGGCAGATGGAAGTATTGGAATTAGCAGGGTTAGATTGGTAGCAGGAATTGATACCACCACCAATGCATACAATCCATGCTATCAGTTAGTAGGTGGCTTACAAGCAGCTAATTTATATAGAGGCAAGAAACACCCAGTTTCTATCACACGTCCCGCAACTACTAGTCCAATGGACCGTAAGGTTTGGGTAGATTTTAACATGGATGGATTGTTTACCAATGATGAGTTGGTATTGAGCGATATGAATGCACAGGTATTAACTAAAACAGATACCATCAATGTGGGCAGCACACAACCTTTGGGTTCAACCAGAATGCGTGTGGGAGTAACTTATGCAGGTACACAATTAAATCCAAGTGTAACCTTCTTAGGAACCTTTAGAGATTATGTGGTCAACTTCCCAATGGACACCGTTCGTCCGGTTGCTTCTCTTAACGGTGCAACCACAATCAATACAGAAATTCATAAAACGTATGTTGATCCAGGTGTTACAGCTCTTGATAATATTGAAGGAAATGTGAGCAACAAATATGAAGTTATTGGTACAGTAGATACTTCTAAAGTTGGTCCTAATTATTTAAAGTATATCGTAAGAGATTTCTATAACAACACATGTGATACCTTACGTAGAACGGTATTTGTGGTATTGAACCAAACAGGTCCAACATTAACACTAAATCCGCCAACTCAAGTTTATGTAGAAGTTTACAATAAGTATATTGAGCCAGGATTTATAGCTAAAGACAACCAAGGTAACCCTATTACCAATCAAGTTATCATTAACACCAACTTGGATACTTCGAGATTGGGTAGTTATAACATGAAATATACTGTAGTAGATGCTTTTGGAATGAGTGCAATAGGTTCAAGAACCATTGTTGTAGGAGACACCACTTCTCCAATGGTTACACCAAAATCATCACCTTATATACAACAAGTTGGTTCAGCCATTGACTTAACCAAAGTGGTGGATGTTACAGATAATTATTGGCCTTCAAGTTTCTTAAGTTTAACTATTCAAGGTTCTGTGGATGTAAATAGTGTAGGCGTTTACTTTGTGAAGTATGTGGCCAGAGATAATACAGGTAACTTGAGCAAAGAGGTTACAGTACGTATTGATGTAAAAGATACCAAAGCTCCAACCGTAGTATTGAATGGAATTACGCCAATGTCTCATGAAGTGAAGACTACTTTTGCAGATCCAGGTGTATTGGTGAATGATAATTATTGGCCAGCAAACACCGTAGTTGTTACCAAAAAAGGCACTGTAAATACAAATGTTCTGGGTGATTATACCATTTGGTATATTGCCACCGACCCATCAGGTAATAAGGATTCTATTTCAAGGTTGGTAAAAGTAGTAGATCAAACCAAACCTAGAGTTGATTTATTAAATATTACCGAGGTGAACCTACCAAGATGGCACGAGTATGTAGATGCTCCTGTGGCATTGGTTGATAATTATAATACCGATGGACAAATGAGAAATTCATTGGTTGTAATTAATAGTTTACCTAAGAATGCAGCGGGTAATTACTTTGGTGATGTAGCTGGATTATTTAGCGTAAGATATAGGGTTACGGATTTGTCGGGTAATGTATCTGCAGAAGCTACAAGAACCATCAATGTATTAGAGGCAACTGGTCTTAATAATGTGATGAACATAGACAAGTTGATGAGTGTTTATCCTAATCCAAGCAATGGTTTATTTAATATGCGTTTGGCTGATGCACAGTCGCAAGATGTGCGTGTATTGGTTTACGATATGTTAGGTAAAGTTGTTCATCAACAAACCATGAAAGGCAATAACTTACAAGTTCAAGAATTAGATTTAACTGGTTCTCCAAAAGGATTTTATTTATTGAGAGTTCAATCTGGTGATCAGGTTTACTCAAGGAAAATTCAGGTGAACTAAAAAGTTAATTTTTTCATAAAAAAAGGGGGGAAAGTGTTGCTTTTCCCCCTTTTTTTGTCAATTTTTTAAGAGAATAGTTCAATTTATTTGTTGTTTTAGATTCTTTTGATATCTTAGCTAATCAATAAGTTTACTATGAATAAAAACATACTATCTAGCAATTACATTTTATTGAATTTAAAGAAAGCAATTAGCTTGTTGCTTTTCTTTTCAATTTTTGTAAGTCAATCCAATGCTCAGATTGCCAATATTGCGCCACAAGCTACTGCTTCCGCATTTGGTGGAGGTACGGCACCATGGAATTGGCCTATGATTAACGATGGAGTTTATGGCACTTGTGGTACGCAGCTTGCCTTTGTTTGGACAGCCGCACCACCAGATGGAACTGAGTGGATGGAATGGCAGTGGCCTACTCAAAAGACCATTGGAAAAATTGTAATTAATCACGCTCAAACCACAGGGCGATTCCTTGCAGGAGGGATCATTCAAAGGTGGAATGGAACAGGTTGGGTTAACCATTATACTTTTTCAAATTTGAGTCAGTCTTTATGCGATAACGACATCGTACTCCCAACCTTAATGACTACAACACGTTTACGTATTACAGGATTTGTATGTGGTCCAACAGGTCAGAATTCGAATGTAAATTTCAGGGAAATTGAAATTTGGGAGTATGCAGGTGGTGCCGGTAGTGGACCAATCTTACCGCCAATTGCCAACTTTTTCCCTAGTCAAGCAACCACATCTTCGGTTCCAACAGACACTGTTTGGATTAACAGTCCATACGATTTAGTATCAACAAGCACAAATACAACACGTAGTTTCTGGGATTTGCCAAATGAAAATTTGCTACCTGGATATTCTAGAAACAATGTAGCATGGACCTCTCAACAATATATTGATACAGCAAAATATAATCAAAGACTTCGTTATACCTTTAAGCGCAGAGGCTTTTGGCCTGTGCGTTTATTGGCTGTTAATGATTTGAAGCGTGATAGTTTACGTGACAGTATTGTAAAGTATATTTGGGTAGATACTCCAAGTTCTGCTCCTAAGCCTAATTTCTTCTCTGCACGCAGAAAAGTGGGTATTGGCGATTACGCATCTTTGGTGGATATTACCTCAGGCGGACCAAATCAGTGGTATTGGACATTTGATCCAGCATGTAATTTATGTACCACACCCCCTTATTTCAATAATTTCTTTGCTGGACCAACCGACCAGAATCCTTTGTTTTTTGGAGGGGATCCAGGGAAGTTTACCATTTGTTTGCAAGCGTGGAATGATAGGGGTTGGGATACCATCTGTAAGAAAGATTATATAGAGGTAATCAATAGTATTAATATCTGTAGTGGAAGTGGAGCTTCAAAAAGCTCGGAGAAAGAAGGGTTTATGTTTGGTCCAAGTGGCGCAGGCTTAAGCTATACTCGCTCGCAGGTTTCTGGCTGTCCAGGATTTTTATTAGAGCCATGTGCTGATAGTATTGTTCTATGGGTAGAGAGACTTAAAATGTTACCAAGTGATACTTTGGTTATTCATAATGGAACTACTTCCGCAGCACCTGTGTTATATAGGTTGGGCGGAGCAAATGTAAATGTGTTGCCAAACTCAGTTCTTTTAAATGGAATTCGTGGCGGCAGCAGGTTATTTGTACGTTTCGCGTTAGGTTCTCAAACGGTTCCAGTTCCTTATGATTCTGCAGGATTCTCTATTCGTTGGGAAGCCTTACCAGCAACCTATGGCAAGCCAACTGCATCTATGGTAGTTCAAGATACAGTATTTAGTTTGCAACCTGTAAGCTATACAAGTACTTCTACAGGTACCTTAATGAAGTACTCATGGGATACAGACGGCAATGGCATTTACGATTCATCTGCTGCTTCTGTAAATCGCACTTTCTTGATAACTACACCAAGTTACAAGAAGGTATGCTTGGTAGCTTATAATTGTGTGGGTAGTGATACAACTTGTAAGTTTGTATTATTCTTACCTACAACTCAAAAGCCAACACCAAGATTTGTGGCAGATAAAGTCCAAGGATTTAACACAGATACATTTAGGTTTACCGATTTAAGTTTGTATGGACCAAGTTCATGGAAGTGGACTTTTACACCTGCTTCGGCTCAATTTTTATTGGGAACAAGCAGTACAAGCAAAAATCCAATTATGCGTTTTACGCAAAGAACTAAATACTCTGTTAAATTGGTTGTTACAAACCTTTATGGTTCAGATTCTGTAACAGTGGTAGATTACGTAAATATTGGAGCCTATGATGAGCCGCAATGTTTAAGTGATATCAACTTAGCAGATGGCAGTATTGGAATCAGCAGAGTGATGTTACAAGCTGGCATAGATACCACAGTGAATGCCTACAATCCTTGTTATCGTTTAATAGGAGGAAATCAAGCCGCTAATCTATACAGAGGCAAGAAACATGCAGTTTCTGTTACACGTCCCGCAACTACTAGTCCAATGGACCGTAAAGCATGGATAGACTTTAACATGGATGGATTATTTACGAATGATGAATTGGTATTGAGCGATATGAATGCGCAAGTATTAACTAAGATGGACAGTGTACCTGTAAGCAGTACACAACTCTTAGGTTCAACCAGAATGCGTGTGGGAGTTACCTATGCAGGAACGCAATTGAATCCAAGCGTTACCTTCTTAGGAGTGTTTAGAGATTATGTAGTTAATTTCCCAACTGATACTGTTCGTCCGCTTGCTTCTTTAAAAGAAGGCAGTATTATTTATACTGAGATACATAAAGCGTATGTTGATCCAGGTGTAATGGCGAGCGACAATTTTGAGGGAGATATCAGCAATAAATATGAAGTGATTGGTACAGTTGATACTTCTAAAGTGGGTCCAAATTACTTGAAATACATTGTAAGAGATTTCTATAATAATGTGTGTGATACCATGCGCAGAACCGTGTTTGTGATATTAAACCAAACAGGTCCGAGCTTAACTTTAACCCCACCTAATCAAGTATATGTAGAGGTTTATAAAAAGTACACTGAGCCAGGGTTTTTAGCGAAGGATAATCAAGGAAATATCATCAATAACCAAGTTATTGTAAACAACGGAATAGATACCGCTAAACTGGGAACCTACTCAGTAACTTATACTGTGATTGATGCATTTGGAATGATGGTATCTCAGCAAAGAAGTGTAACCGTTGGTGATACCACTTCACCATTGATTACTCCAAAATCAAATCCTTATGTTCAGCAAGTTGGTTCAGCCATTGATTTAACAAAGGTTGTTGATGTAACGGATAACTATTGGCCATCTAGTTTTCTTACTTTAACCATTCAAGGTTCTGTTGATGTAAACAGTGTGGGTGTTTATTTTGTAAGGTATGTGGCCAGAGATAATACGGGTAATTTAAGTAAAGAAGTAACTGTTCGTATTGATGTGAAAGACACCAAGGCACCAACCATTGTTTTGAATGGTATTACCCCAATGAATCATGAGGTAAAAACAACTTTTAGTGATCCTGGTGTATTGGTGAATGATAATTATTGGCCAGCAAATACCGTGGTTGTAAGCAAAAAAGGACTTGTTAATACCAACGTTTTAGGTACCTATACCATTTGGTATATTGCAACAGATCCTTCGGGCAATAAAGATTCAATTTCACGCACCATTAATGTAGTAGATCGCACTAAACCAGTGGTTGATTTATTAAATGTTAATGAAGTGAATTTAAGAAGATGGCAAGTTTATGTTGATGCGCCTGTGGCATTAACTGATAACTACAATACCGATGCTCAAATGAGAGGCTCTTTGATTACCATCAATAGTTTACCAACCAACGCCGAAGGCAAACCTTGGGCCGATGGAACAGGATTGTATAGCGTTAGGTATAAAGTAATGGACTTGTCGGGCAATGAGTCGGAAGAGGCTATTAGAACCATCAATGTAGTTTCTGCTGCAGGTGTGGATGATGTGATGAATATTGATAAATTAATGAGTGTTTATCCTAATCCTAGTAACGGTGTTATTCACATGAGATTGGCAGATAAACAAGCAGAAGATGTTACTGTAATTGTTTACGATATGTTGGGTAAGGCAATCCATACTCAAAAATTAAACGGCAATAATTTGCAGGTGCAAGAATTAAATTTAAGTGAGAAACCAAAAGGGTTTTATTTACTTAGGGTGCAGACTGGAGATCAGGTGTATTCAAGAAAGATTCAGATTAATTAACTATTAATCAGTCGTAAAAAAGGGCAGGTAAATTTGTTTACCTGCCCTTTTTTTATATTTTTTTTATGTTAATATTAATAATAGATTAATAAAATTGTATTGCTTTTTCATTTTATTTTAATAACTTAGCCTGAGTAAATATTGAAATAAGTGAATATGAGAAAAAATATACAATTTAGGGGTAGTATGAATCTGATTAATTTTAAATTCATTTTAATTTTATTACTCATTTCAATGAGTTTGGGTAGTTATTCTCAAACTATGATTCCATTGCCTAATCATTTGAGTACTTATCTAGGAAATTCTAGAGGCATGTGGTTTCAAGCCCCTATGAATTTTTTTATAACCGGATTGCGTGTTCCAACGGATGTAGGAACAGGAAATTCGACCATTCATTTAGTAAAGTTTAATTCTGCGCCTCCTGCATTTGCCACAGTAACCACGGTATTTAATACTTTGCATTACTCACAAAATGTACCAGGAACTGGTATCATTCCTGTGAATATTCAAATTAATGCGGGTGATTTTATTGGTGTGTTAGGTGTAAGAAATAATGGTTCTGGTACGGGTCAAACTTCTTATGGTGCAACCGGACCTCAAACTTCCAATATTGGAGGCATGCCAGTTACACTTACCCGTTTGGGCTGGCAAGGAAGTATTCTTACGGGCCCGGCTGCGAACTTTTGGCAAGAAGTTGCAGGCAATTTGGGTAGGATGGAAGTGTATTACCAACTCACTCCTCCGGGTGGTGGTGGAGTGGTTCTTCCTCCAATTGCAAACTTTTTTCCTAGTCAGGCTACCACTGCCTCAATACCTATGGATACGGTTTGGATTAATAGTCCGTACGACTTAGTATCTACCAGCACCAATACCTCACGTAGCTTTTGGGATTTACCAAATGAGAATAATTTATTACCAGGATATTCTCGCAACAATGTTGCTTGGACCACCCAACAATATATTGATACTGCAAAATACAGTCAGAAGTTTCGTTATACCTTCACCCGCAGGGGTTTTTGGCCTGTGCGTTTATTGGCAGTTAACGATATAAAAAGAGATAGTTTGCGCGATAGCATAGTAAAGTATATTTGGGTTGATACGCCAAGTTCATCTCCTAAGCCAAACTTCTTTGCCGCACGCAGAAAAATTGGTATCGGCGATTATGCATCTTTAGTAGATATTACATCTGGCGGACCGTTCCAATGGTATTGGACATTTGATCCGGCTTGTAATTTATGTACCACACCTCCTTATTTTAATAATTTCTTTGCAGGCGCAACCGACCAAAATCCATTGTTTTTTGGAGGGGATCCAGGTAAGTTTACCATATGCTTGCAAGCATGGAACGATAGAGGATTTGATACCATTTGTAAGAAAGATTATATAGAGGTTATCAATAGTATTAATATCTGTAGTGGCAGTGGAGCTTCAAAAAGTTCGGAGAAAGAAGGCTTTATGTTTGGACCAAGTGGAGCAGGCTTAAGCTATACTCGCTCGCAGGTTACAGGCTGTCCAGGATTTTTATTAGAGCCATGTGCAGATAGTATAGTATTGTGGGTTGACCGTATTAAAATGTTACCAACAGATACCTTGGTTATTCATAATGGAATAAGTGCAGGAGCACCTGTGTTGCGCAAAATTGGAGGATCAAATGTGAACCAATTGCCAGCTTCTATTTTGCAAAATGGAATACGTGGTGGTAGCAGGTTATTTGTTCGTTTCCAATTGGGAACTGGAGCTGTACCACCAGTATACGATTCTGCAGGTTTCTCAATTCGTTGGGAAGCATTGCCAGCAACTTATGGTAAACCTACTGCATCTATGGTAGTTCAAGATACTGTATTTAGTTTGCAACCTGTAAGCTATACCAGTACTTCAACAGGTAACCTTATGCAATACTCATGGGATACAGATGGCAATGGCATTTACGATTCATCTGCCGCATCTGTAAATAGAACATTTTTAATTACCACACCTAGCTATAAGAAAGTATGTTTGGTAGCTTATAATTGTGTGGGCAGCGATACTACATGTAAATTTGTTTTGTTCTTACCTACTACCCAAAAACCAACACCAAGATTTGTGGCAGATAAGGTACAAGGATTTAACACAGATACCTTTAGGTTTAGAGATTTAAGTTTATACGGACCAAGTTCATGGAAGTGGACATTTACGCCAGGTACTGCGCAGTTCTTATTGGGAACAAGCAGCACCAGCAAGAATCCAGTGATGCGCTTTACACAAAGAACAAAATACACCGTTAAGTTGGTTGCAACAAACATGTATGGTTCAGATTCTGTAACGGTTGTTGATTATGTAAATATTGGCGCTTATGATGAGCCACAATGTTTAAGTGATATCAACTTAGCAGATGGCAGCATTGGTATCAGTAGAGTGACCTTAGAATCGGGCATAGACACTTCTGTGAATGCCTATAATCCATGCTATCGTTTAATAGGTGGATTACAAGTAGCTAATTTATACAGAGGCAAGAAACATGCTATCTCTGTTACTCGTCCGGCAACTACTAGTCCGATGGACCGTAAAGCATGGATAGACTTTAACATGGATGGGTTGTTTACCAATGATGAATTGGTGCTAAGCGACATGAATGCGCAGGTATTAACCAAAACAGATACCATCCATGTGAGCAGTATACAACGCCTTGGTTCAACCCGATTAAGGATAGCTGTTACATATGCTGGTACACAATTGAACCCAAGCGTTACCTTCTTAGGGGTGTTTAGGGATTATGTGGTTAACTTTCCAATGGATACTGTTCGTCCGTTTGCGGCGCTTAATGGCGCAACAACAATTTATACAGAAATTCATAAGCCATATGTGGATCCTGGTATTTCAGCCATCGATAATATTGAGGGAAATATCAGCCATAAATATGAAGTAATTGGTACAGTAGATACTACTAAAGTGGGTCCAAATTATTTGAAGTATATTGTGAGAGATTTTTACAACAATACTTGTGATACATTGCGCAGAACAGTATTTGTAGTTTTAAATCAAACAGGCCCAACACTAACACTTACTCCGCCAACACAAGTTTATGTAGAGGTTTACAATAAGTATACTGAGCCAGGCTATGTAGCTAAAGACAACCAAGGTAATATTATTTCGAACCAAGTAATTATAAACAGTAATTTGGATACGGCTAAGTTGGGTAATTATACCCTTTACTATACCGTTGTTGATGCCTTTGGTTTAGGATTTGTGGCAGAAAGAGCAGTTACGGTTGGCGATACCACAGCCCCAATTGTTACGCCAAAATCAAATCCATATGTACAACAGGTTGGTTCGGCCATAGATTTAACTAAAGTTGTGAATGTAACGGATAATTATTGGCCAGCGAGTTTCTTAAATACCACCATTCAAGGCTCAGTGGATGTGAATAGTGTTGGGGTATATTTTGTGAGGTATGTAAGCAGAGATAACAGCGGTAATTTAAGTAAGGAAGTTACCGTGAAAATTGAAGTGAAAGATACCAAGCCACCTGTGATTAAACTCAATGGAATTACACCAATGAATCATGAGGTAAAGACTACTTTTAACGACCCAGGTGTATTGGTTACAGATAATTACTGGCCAACAAATACGGTGGTGGTGAATAAGAAAGGCTCAATAAATACGAATGTTTTAGGGGAGTACACCATTTGGTATATTGCAACTGATCCATCGGGCAATAAGGATTCTATATCAAGGTTGGTAAAGGTTTTGGACCGAACCAAACCAAGTATTGATTTATTAAACATCCATGAAGTTAATTTACCTAGGTGGCATGAGTATGTGGATGCCCCAGTAGCCTTGGTTGATAATTACAATACAGATGACCAAATGAGAAGTTCATTGCTTGTTACCAATAGCCTTCCAAAGAATGCTGCTGGAAATCATTTTGGGGATGGAGTAGGCTTGTTTAGTGTAAGGTATACGGTGACAGATTTATCGGGAAATGTATCTGCAGAAGCCGCCAGAACCATTAATGTTTTGGAAGCAACAGGGTTAAACCATGTGATGAATATAGACAAGCTGATGAGTGTTTATCCAAACCCAAGTAGTGGTTTATTGAATATGCGTTTGGCTGATGCACAGTCGCAAGATGTGCGAGTATTAGTTTACGATATGTTGGGTAAAGTTGTTCATCAACAAACCCTGAAAGGAAATAACTTACAAGTTCAAGAATTAGATTTAAGTGGGGCTCCAAAAGGGTTTTATTTACTCAGGGTTCAATCTGGAGAACAGGTGTATTCAAGAAAGATTCAGATTAATTAAATTTTAATATGTTTATGAATAAGGGGCTAGAAAGCGAAGTTTTCTTAGTCCCTTATTTTTGTAATCACTTGATAATAATGAGGATAAAATCAGATTAAACCAATATGAAATTATTAGGAATAAATTATATTTTCTTTTAATTTAATTTCAATAATTTTACTGAAATTTATTTTATATGAAAATTAATTATACAAATGTCGTCTTTAAGAATTTTTTGCTGACATTTCTGGTATTGTTTCTTGGCTTTAATCAGGTGTTTGCACAAACCTACACATTGAGTACGGTACCTCCTTACACCAGCAATAATGGGTCGAGTACAATTACCTTTAATGTAAAAACTTATAGCCAGGCTGTAACAGTAACCCAATTGGGTTGTACGTTTAGTGCAGGTTCAACTGCTGAGATTTGGTATAGGACCTCAGCCATTAACGGAACACCAACTGTTTCTACTGCAAATGGTTGGGTTTTGCATGCTACTTCTAGTGCATTTACTAATACTGCACTTCCGAATCCCACACCCCTTCCGGCAGCACTCAGTATTACCATTCCGGCAAATTCAACTTACGGATTTTGTATTAACTCCACAGGTAGTATGCAATATTTAACTGGTACAATTACCCCTACAACAATTGGAGATACCAGAATTGATATTGAAACTGGTCCAAATGTTGGATATGGCGGAACTTTAAATAGCTGGATTACTGCCAACAGGCAATTTTGTGGTTTTGTAAAATATAGTTTAGCAAGTACTGGTGGAGCAACAATTCTCCCACCTTTAGCAAGCTTTTTCCCTAGCCAATCAAGCACATCCTCTATTCCTCAAGATACAGTGTGGTTAAATAGTCCATACGATTTAGTTTCTACCAGTACCAATGCAACTCGTAGCTATTGGGATTTGCCTAATGAGAATACTTTATTGCCAGGCTATTCAAGAAGCAATGTAGGTTTCACCAGTCAGCAATACATTGATACTGCTAAGTACAGTCAGAAGTTTCGTTATACCTTTACCCGCAGAGGTTTTTGGCCAGTGAGGTTATTGGCTATTAATTCGATGAAGCGTGATAGTTTGCGTGATAGTATTGTAAAATTTATTTGGGTAGATACCCCTAATAATCCACCTAAGCCTAATTTCTTTTCTGCGCGTAGAAAAGTAGGTATTGGCGATTATGCTTCTTTGGTAGATATTACTTCTGGCGGACCAAACCAATGGTATTGGACATTTGATCCAGCTTGTAATTTGTGTACCACACCTCCTTATTTTAATAATTTCTTTGCAGGAGCAACCGATCAAAATCCATTGTTCTTTGGTGGCGACCCTGGTAAGTTTACCATTTGCTTGCAAGCCTGGAATGATAGAGGATTTGATACCATTTGTAAGAAAGATTATATAGAAGTAATTAACAGTATCAATATCTGTAGTGGAAGTGGAGCTTCAAAAAGTTCGGAGAAAGAAGGCTTTATGTTTGGTCCAAGTGGTGCAGGCTTAAGCTATACCCGTTCACAAGTTTCTGGTTGCCCAGGTTTCTTAATAGAGCCATGTGCAGATAGTATTATTCTATGGGTTGAAAGACTAAAAATGTTACCAAGTGATACCTTGGTCATTCACAACGGAACAAGTTCTGCTGCTCCAGTTTTATATAAATTGGGTGGAATAAATATAAACCTATTGCCAAGTTCTATTCTACTTAATGGAATTAGAGGTGGAAGTAGACTTTTTGTTCGTTTCCAGTTAGGTTCACAAACTGTTCCTGTACCATTCGACTCGGCAGGTTTCTCTATTCGTTGGGATGCTTTACCAGCAAGCTATGGTAAGCCTACCTCATCTATGATAGTGCAGGATACTGTTTTTAGTTTACAGCCTGTTACCTATACCAGTACTTCGGTAGGTAAATTAATGCAGTACGCATGGGATACAGACGGAAATGGTATTTATGACTCAACAGGAGCTACTGTAAATCGTACCTTCTTAATCACCACACCAAGTTATAAGAAAGTATGTTTGGTAACTTATAATTGTATTGGCAGTGATACTACCTGCAAATTTGTATTGTTCTTACCAACTACACAGAAGCCAACACCTAGATTGGTTGCAGATAAAGTACAAGGATTTAACACAGATACTTTCAGGTTTAGAGACTTGAGTTTATATGGACCTAATACCTGGAAGTGGACGTTTACGCCATCAACGGCACAGTACTTATTAGGAACCACGAGTACCAGTAAGAACCCAGTAATGCGTTTTACACAAAGAACTAAGTATACAGTTAAGTTGTCTGTTTCAAATATGTTTGGTTCAGATTCAGTAACTGTTGTTGATTATATCAATATTGGTGCCTATGATGAGCCACAATGTTTAAGTGATATCAATTTAGCAGATGGCAGTATTGGCATTAGTAGGGTGAGATTAGAATCGGGAATAGATACTGCTACCAATGCATATGCACCGTGTTTCCAATTGGTAGGTGGCAATCAAGCTGCCAATCTATTTAGAGGCAAGAAGCATGCTGTTTCTGTTACTCGTCCTGCAACTACTAGTCCAATGGACCGTAAAGCATGGATCGACTTTAACATGGATGGATTGTTTACCAATGATGAATTGGTGTTAAGTGATATGAATGCGCAAGTATTGACTAAGATGGATAGTGTAAATGTGAGCAGTACACAACGCCTTGGTTCAACCAGAATGCGTGTGGGAGTTACTTACGCTGCAACACAGTTGAACCCAAGTGTTACCTTCTTAGGTTTGTTTAGAGATTATATTGTTAACTTCCCAGAAGACACTGTTCGTCCGGTTGCTTCATTAATAGGTGGAACCAGTATCAATACAGAAATTAATAAAGCCTTTGTTGATCCAGGTGTAACTGCAAGCGATAATATTGAAGGAAATATCAGTCACAAATATGAAGTGATTGGAACCGTTGATACCAGCAAAGTGGGTCCTAATTACTTAAAGTATGTGGTTAGAGATTTCTATAATAATGTTTGTGATACCTTGCGTAGAACAGTATTTGTGGTGTTGAATCAATCTGGTCCAACTCTTACTCTAACTCCACCATCATCTGTTTATGTAGAAGTGTACAACAAGTATAATGAGCCAGGTTTTGAAGCGAAAGACAACAAAGGAAATGTGATAAGCAATCAAGTAATTATCTCAAGCAATTTAGATACTTCAAAGATTGGTCAGTACACAAAGGTATATACCATTGTGGATGCCTTTGGATTGATTTCTATAGCTGAGCGTGCTGTTAATGTAGGTGATACTACTTCGCCAGTTGTTACTCCAAAAGCAAATCCATATGTACAACAAGTGGGTTCTGCCATAGATTTAACTAAGGTGGTTGATGTAACTGACAACTATTGGCCATCGAGTTTCTTAACTACTACCATACAAGGTTCTGTAGATGTAAATAGCGTTGGTGTTTATTTTGTGAAATATGTAGCAAGAGATAATACTGGTAATATAAGTAAAGAAGTTACCGTAAGAATTGATGTAAAAGATACCAAGCCACCTGTAATTAAGTTGAACGGAATTACACCAATGAATCAAAGTGTGAAAATTAGCTTTAATGATCCAGGTGTGTTGGTTACAGATAATTACTGGCCAGCAAATACTGTGGTGATAAGCAAGAAAGGCACTGTTAATACAAATGTTTTGGGCGATTATACCATTTGGTATATTGCTACCGATCCTTCTGGAAACAAAGATTCAATCTCTAGGTTAGTGAGAGTGGTTGATACTGGAAAACCTGTTGTAGACTTGTTAAATATTAATGAGGTTAACTTGGACAGATGGAAGGTTTATGTTGATGCACCAGTGGCATTGATTGATAACTACAATACAGATGCACAAATGAGAGGTTCATTAGTTATTTCCAATAGCTTGCCTAAGAATTCTGATGGCAAACCTTGGGGAGATGGCATTGGATTGTTTAGTGTAAGGTATAAAGTGACCGACTTATCGGGCAATGAATCTGAAGAAGCTATCAGAAGAATTAATGTAACTGAAGTAACTGGATTAAACGTAATGAACATTGAAAAGTTAATGAGTGTTTATCCAAACCCTAGCAATGGTTTAATCAGTATGCGTTTAGCAGATGCACAATCACAAGATGTACATGTGTTTGTATATGATATGTTAGGTAAGCTTGTTCAACAGCAAAACATCAATAAAAATAACCTGCAGGTTCAAGAGCTTGATTTAAGCAACCAACCTAAAGGATTCTACTTATTGAGGGTTCAATCTGGCGACCAAGTTTATTCAAGAAAAATTCAGATAAACTAGTTAGAGAATTCATAAAAAAAAGAGGCTGTTTCTTCATTGAAACAGCCTCTTTTTTTTAACCACATTCTAGGAATATTATAGGCTTTAATAATGTTTATTTTCTCGAGTTTCTTTTTGCAGTATATAGGTATTGTAGGTTTAGCATATATAGAAAACCTACAAGTGGCTTGTATGAAGCAATGAAATTTTTAAATAAGATTTTGTTTCACTGGTGATTTTATTGTCCTCAGAAATTTGGTGCGGACCTAAGAAGCAAATTTTATCATTGCTCATCAATACCCAGGATTGCTCTTTAAGAAACCTGTCAATTTTTTTATTGATAAGATAATCCGACACCTTTTGTTGTTGCTTCATGCCAAGCGGAGAGAATTTATCTCCTAACTCAATTTTTCTAAGACTTAAAGGAAATTGAAGCGTGTTCATATCCAGCCACCATGTGTTTGGTTCGAACCGAGAAAAAGGCGCTTGCTCAAAAGTAAATGCTTGCTGGCCTATGCTTATTTGGGTTGGAAGAAGGGTGATGTTTTGGGCCTCAATTTCATGGGGTAATTCGCTTACAATAAAGTGCTCTCGGTTGATCAATAACCTGTATTTGCTTGATAAGAATAGGGCACCCGTTGAAGCCATTTTTGCAGCTTCCAATATCTGCAAACATTGGCTGTGGTTAAAACCAAATTCTTGTACAAAATGAAACAATACCATGTCGGCAAAAGGCAAGGCAGTAAGCTTGGCAATAGAAATTTCAAAAGTGTTTTTTTCGGTCTGAACCAAAACCTCTTTTCTAAGCAATTCCATCTGCATTTGGTAATAGTGCCAAGTATGTTGCATTAGCCTTGAATGATGCTGAATGGTAGCTACAAAATGTGGTTGAATTTGTGTAACTTTTGGCATGATTTGATGCCTAATAAAGTTCCTTGAATAGGTGTCCTTCTCGTTGCTTGAATCTTGCCTAAAAGGAATATTGTTGAGAGCCGCAAAATCGATGAGCTCTTGTTTGCTAGCAAATAGGAGCGGACGAACAATTTGGTTTTTAACGCTAAGCATGCCCGCCAAACCTTTAGCGCCCGCACCCCTCATGAGGTGAAACAAGACAGTTTCTGCTTGGTCGTTTGCATGATGAGCCGTTAGTAGAAAATCGAATTGGTGCAATTCAATAAGTTGATGAAACCATTGATACCTTAGTTTTCTTGCTGCCTCTTGAATACCTAATCCTGCAGCTTTTGCAAAAAGTTGCGTGTCAAATGAGGTTTCATGGTAAACAATGGAATGCATTTTGCAGTGCTCTTTCACAAAAAGAGCATCCCCATCACTCTCCGAACCTCTAAGTTGGTAATTGACATGAGCCACCTCAAAAGGAAACTTGCACAAACGCAATAAGGTGAGTAAAACCATAGAATCTTGTCCGCCACTTACGGCAAGAAGCAGGCGTTTATTGGGCAAAAAGGGTAGCTCTTTGACAATATGTTCTTGAAATTCTTTTAAAAGATTCATTTTAGACCTCAAAAATATTTAGTTTTGGTGCAAATCATGCGAAAATTAGTGCGAATATTATTTTTCTTTTTAACGACCCTTTTTATTTGGTCGAATTTAAGTGCTCAAACCAAGGGCAGAGTAGAGATTTTAGGTGCTGATAATTTTGAGTATGTAAAATCGGGCACCAAGAATGTGAGTAAGCTAATAGGCAATGTGCGCTTAAAGCAACAAGGCACCTTGATGTATTGTGACAGTGCCTTGATTTTTGAAACAGAGAATTTGGTAGAAGCCTTTGAACATGTTAGAATAAATCACAACGACAGTGTAAATATAACTGGCGATTATTTGCTTTATGATGGCAATACCAAAAAAGCGCTTATCAAAGGAAATGTGGTTTTGGTAGATAAGAATATGACTTTAACCACCGATCAATTGGATTATGATTTGGCAAACCAATATGGGTTTTATGCAAATGGAGGGAATATTGTAAGCAAAGAAAATAAGTTAAGCAGTAAGGTAGGATATTATTATGCCCGCAGAAATGAGTTCTTTTTTAAGAACAAAGTTTTGCTCAATAACCCAGAGTATAAAATGCAAAGCGATACCTTATTGTATAATACGCTTACAAAGGTTTCTTATTTTTTCGGTTCGACCCGAATTGAGAGTAATACAGATATGATTTTGTGCGAAAATGGATGGTATAATACACAAACAGATCAATCGCAGTTTAGCAAAAACGCAATCATTTTTACAGATAAGAAAATGTTGCAAGCAGATAGTTTATGGTACGATCGCAAGCAGAAGTTGGGCAAGGCATTTAGACGCATTCATGTGTATGATTCTTTACAGAAGGTACATTTGTATGGCGATAAAGGAATAAGCAATGGCCTCAAAAAAGTTACCTATGTAAATGGGAACAGTACTGCTATCAAAATTATGAATGGAAGTGATAGCTTATTTCTTTATTCGGATACGATGATGGTAACAGAGAAGTTGGGCAAGCAAAAGCAGCTGTTAAAAGCCTATCATGCGGTGAAAATTTACAAGGTAGATTTACAAGCTGTATGCGATAGTTTGGTATATGTTGATGCCGATTCTATGATATTGATGTATCACTCTCCCATCATGTGGAATGGGGTGAATCAAATATTCTCTGATACCATTCAATTCTTTGTGAATGGAGGCAAGCTAGATTCATTTAATTTGATGAGCATTGCAATGATCATCAGCAAAGAAAAGGGACTGCATTTTAATCAGATTAAAGGGAAAGACATGAAAGGCAGAATGGATAGCAGTTCATTAAAAGAGATTAGGGTTTTTGGTAATGGACAAAGTATTTTTTATGCCAAAGAAGATAGTATAAACTATATTGGAGTGAACGTGATTGATTGCAGTGAGATGAAGTTTAATTTTTTGAATGGCCAACTTAACAAAGCCATCTTTATTACCTCTCCAGATGCAACCTTATATCCAGTGGATGAATTGAAGCCAGAAGAGTTACGCTTAAAGGGATTTAAGTGGTTTGAATCACGTCGACCCAAACCTTTGGTTCAGACCAAAAAATGATAAGGATGTTTTATTTGTAAATATTTTTTGATTCATTTTGAATTTAATTTCTTTTTAATTAGCTTTGGTTTTCAAGAAATTCTTTTAAATTATACTTAAAAGAGGTAAAAACTCTTTGGAAAATGGTAGAGATTTCCTATTATTGATTTTTAAAGTTAGACAACAATTTAGAAACACATGAAATACAATTACACATTTAATGTTTTCCGCTATCTTGTATTATTAGTAATTTTTGGATTACTAGGTAGTGCACGATTACAGGCACAAGGTCTGAGTACAAATACCACCTATGTGGTAAATGGTGCATCGGATTTGGCAGCACCTGTAGACACCTTTGCTAACTTAACTGGACCAAGTACAGGTCCTAGTTATGGTGCATTAACGTATTTGAATCAATTCGGGATGAACGGAACGCAAATTGCGACTGGTCAGGTTACGTTTTTGCTATCTGCGGGTTACAATGCAAATGAGCCAAATGCTATTAACATTGGTTCTGCGGTAGGTGCAGGCGGATGGCCAAACATGTATTGGAATGCAAATAGTCCAATCGTAATTAAGCCAGCAGCTGGACAGAATTTTACCATTACTACTTCGGCGGTGATAGGTGCTAACTCTGCCTTGGTTAGGTTTAATGGCGCATGGTATGTTTCTATTGATGGTTCTAATGATGGAACAGGCGGACGTAATTTGACATTTAGAATGCCAGCTACTGCAACGCAAACCACATCTAGGATTGTAGATATCATGCCTACTACTGGACAGCGTGTTCAGTTTGTAGGAATTAAAAATTGTAATTTGATAGGTAATTCAAATGCTACTGCTCCTAATACCTATGCAGGTGTATATTTTGGTGGAGTAGCAGCTGGAGCAGCTTCAGCCTTGGGTCAAAATCAATATTTAGAAGTAAGAAACAATTACATTATTGGTGTTCAAAATGGTATTTACTTTAAAGGTTTGGCTAATGCGCCAAACTTGCAAAATAAATTTGTAACC
>JBILVK010000198.1:0-3679 GCA_044370475.1 Bacteroidia bacterium | reverse complement strand
AAGATGGTGTTGTTGATCGAGTTGGTTCAGCCAGTCTAAAGCTTCTGAAACATCACCATTGGTATATTGAAGCAATTGGAGAAACAGGTTCAACAATTGTTCAAAACCCTTTTCATCTTCTGGGCCAGGAATGTATTTAGAAAAAATATGTCCGTTCATTTATGCAATCAAAATAAGGATAAGCAAACATAAAACAGCAATATTTTTATGTAAAATTAGCAGCACCTGCATCTTTCTACCTATTTTTGCCTTATGAAACTACCTATTGTAATACTATTGAGCCTGTTTATTTGTTTTGAAAGCGCGGCACAAAATGAAAAAAAGATTTGTGTGGCCTTTTATAATCAAGAGAATTTGTTCGACACCATTGACACACCGAATAAAATAGATGATGAATTTTTGCCGAAAGGAACCTATAGATGGGACAGTGAAAAATATAACAACAAAGTTAAAAACATGAGTGCGGTAATATCTTCGATGAACGAAGGTAAAGGTCCGGATTTTCTTGGGATGTGCGAGGTTGAAAACGACATTGCTTTGAGCGGATTGAATGCAGAACTTGGAAAGAAAAAAATGACTTACGGGGTAGTTTGGTTTGACAGTCCAGACGAAAGAGGAATAGACAATGCCTTACTTTATAAAAGCAAAATGGTGAAAAAGGCGAGTGGACATTTGTTTAAAATTGACACTTCGGGCATAGGAGGAGATAATACCCGAGGAATCTTAATGGGTGATTTCATATTAGAAAACAACAGTCGTTTAGTGATATTGGTTAATCATTGGCCAAGTAGACGAGAGGGAGAAAAAGAAAGTGAATTTAAAAGGCTATTTGTAGCAAAAAGATTGCGAGAAATTTGTGATAGTTTGCAAGCGAAAGACAGCAAAGTTTCTATCATCGCAATGGGTGATTTTAATGATTATCCAGACAATAAAAGCATCAAAGAAATTATGCAAGCAAAAGGCAAAATTGAAGAAACGGGTAAATCTGATTTTTACAATCCTATGAACGAATTACTGGCACAAGGAAAAGGTTCTTATAAGCATAGAGGAGAATGGAATTTTTTGGACCAGTTTTTATTGAATAAGAATTTGCTTAAAAAGGAAAGTAAATTGGTTTATCTGAACCAATCTACAGATGTTTTTAAAGAAGAATGGATGTTAGAAACAGAAGAAAAATACAAAGGGAATCCGAAGCGTACCTTTGGAGGCAAAAAATACTTGAATGGCTATAGCGACCATTTGCCAGTGTATTTGTATTTGCAAATAAAAAAGTAGATGTTACCTACCATTATTGAAAATGAACTTGGCTTAAAAACCTTATACAGGGCGGATTTAGACGAAACTTATCATTCTATTCACGGAGCCATTGCAGAGAGCAAGTATGTGTTTATTGAATCTGGATTAAATGCGTTTTTCAAGAGGAATACTAAGGAGCAGATATCTATTTTAGAGATAGGCTTTGGAAGCGGTTTAAATGCAATATTAAGTTATCAGGAGATATTAGTGTTAAAGAAACACATTGCCTATAGCAGTATAGAAACCGTCCCCCTACCCTATTCATTAGTTGAGCAATTGGGTTACCAAAATCATTGGAATAAAGAATGCATAGAAGTTTACAAAAAAATGCATGAGGCACCATGGAACAATATGGTTGAAATTGATGTACATTTTAGCTTAGAAAAAATTGAAGATAGGTTAGAGGATTTTATACCTAATGACTTTTATGATGTGATTTATTTTGATGCATTTGCACCCGATAAACAAGCAAGTTTGTGGACATTAAACATATTTAAAAAGATTTACGCATGCACCAATGAGGGAGGAATCTTGGTAACCTACTCAGCCAAAGGAGATGTAAGAAGAGCTTTGATGGAAGCAGGTTTTGAGGTGGAGAAAATTGCAGGATTACCTCCTAAAAGACATATGCTACGAGCATGCAAAAGATTAAATTCATGAAAAAAGAAAGAGCAGAGTTTTTAATTATTGGTGGGGGTATTTCGGGACTGATGATGTCATATGAATTATTAAAAAACGGGCATAGTTTTTTAATAATTGATGACACCCCATCAAATAGTTCAAGTAAAATTGCGGCTGGAATGTTTAATCCAATTAGTGGTAAAAGAATGACTGTTAATTGGAAGGCAAATGAGTTGCTTAAAAGCTTGCATAATGCGTTTATAGAGTTTGAGAGATTACTGGGAAAATCCTATTTGGTGGAAGCCAACATTCATCAGGCCTTTGGCAATTCAAAAGAATCGAATGATTTTACTTCACGTTTAGATAGCCAAACATTTAACCAATATGTGGAAGCAAATAATACACCTAAGACGCCCTTGCTTGAAGAGTTTGGAAGCTTTATGGTGGAAGGCTCAGGTTGGGTAAAAACGAAAGAATGGATTGAAGATTACCAACAATATTTAGAAAAAAGAGGTGAATTTTTAGCCCAAAGATTTGACTGGAATCAGGTATTTTTTTCAGATGCCAAATGGCATTATGGAGAAGATAGTTTTGAAAAGATTATTTGTTGTGAGGGACATCAATACGACAAAAATCCCCATTTCAATTGGCTACCTTTTAAGTTGTGTAAAGGGCAAGTTTTACTTATCAAATGTGTAGGACTACCCAAGGAACTTATTTTGAAGAAAGGGGTTTACTTGGTGCATCAATATGAAGATATTTTTAAGGTTGGGGCAAGTTATGAGTGGAATTATGAAGATGATAAGCCGAATGAATTGGGAAGAGAAATGCTTATTGAAAAAGTAAAGCAAATGATTGCTTTGCCATTTGAGGTGGTGCATCAAGATGCAGGAATAAGACCTACAACCAGAGATAGGGCGGCAATTCTGGGGAAACATCCTGAGCAGGAGCATTTGTATATATTTAATGGTTTGGGAACAAAAGGCATGTTACAAGCACCCTATTTGGCCCAACACTTTGCTGCGCATTTGCTAGAAGGATTACAACTATTTCCCGAGGTGGATGTAGAGCGGTTTAGTGCATTCTACCTAAATAGTCAGTCATAAAAAATCGTGTAAAAGAAATTGGTTCAGACCGATGAATGCATATTAAATTGCACTATGGAATGGACTATAAAAAAGCTCAAACTAAATTTAAAATACACTTGGAAAATTTCTCGTAATTCGAGTGAATTTAAAGAGAATCTCATTATTACTTGTGGAGGCAAAGGGGCAATGGGAATGGGAGAAGTTGCTCCAAATATTAGGTATGGAGAAACGCCCGAAAACTTGTTGGAAGAGTTTGAGGTAATTGAGAAAAACTTGCGTGATTGTCCAACCGAATTGTATGCTTTTGAAACTTGGTTGAATGGATTTAAACTGCACAATGCTTTACGTTTTGGCATTGAATCTGCATTTATACATTGGTATATTTCTACCTATAAAATATCGCTATATACCTTATTGGGAATAGAAGAACCTAAGGCTGTGAGTACCTGTTACACCTTACCCATTATGGATATTGGGGAAATTGCTCAATTTTATGAAACCCATAAATTAAGCAGGTTTCAATATTTAAAAGTGAAGGTAAATAATGAAGAAGCTTTGGATATGATCAAAGAAATTATGCGATTAAACAAGCATAAGATAATGATTGATGCCAATGAGGCTTGGAAAGATGTTGATGCGTTATTACGATTTATTCCGAAGTTAAAATCGTATCC
>JBILVK010000017.1:0-40825 GCA_044370475.1 Bacteroidia bacterium | reverse complement strand
ACTGGCACCAAGTATTGCAATATAGACAAATCCGCAGGGAAGGAAACCGTTAAGAACCCCAATACCAAAAAGCGCGAGGCGACTTTTAGACTTGAACATTCTTTTTACAAAACCCGAGGAAAACATTGAAAACAAATTGAATAATTCGCCTTTTTTCAAAAAAAATTGATAGGCCACCATCAGTATGATAATTACCCCAACGCCAATGCTAACAGATTGTTGCCAGCCCGCCAGTTTTAGTCCGAGACCAAAGGCCCCAAAAACCAACCCTAAGGTGGCATAACTAAACATTCTTCCAAAATTGTAAAGCAATCTACCCCAATAAAATCCAAGTCCCTCTTGTGCGTTTCCTGGTAGGGCAAATGCAATAGGACCGCACATTCCAGCACAGTGAAAACTACCTAATAATCCAGTTAGAAAGGCAGTAAGAAAAAGCATTATTTCTCAAACTCCTTCTTAATTTCAAACACCTTTTCGCCTTCAGTCCACGACAATTTAATTTGCCATTTTCCTGGAGTCAAATCTTTGAGAGGAAGCGTCATTCTTGCTTCGGGCAATAAAGTTATCTTTTGATGTTGATCCAATTTTGGATCAGATGGACGATAATAAAACAACTCTGCCCCCTCAATATTTCCGATTGATTTTTTTTCAATCAACAGCGAAAATTCTCCTGCCTCTGCCCCATTTCCATTCTTTACTATATTCATAGTAATAAGGCTATCCATGCTGGCATTATTGTCTATTTCCTTTTGATAGTTGAGTCCTTTTTCATAGTAATTCTCTTCTACCAAAGGCATGTCTTGTCTTGAGATAACTACCACCATACTTACCACAAAAATCATAAATAGTATGGCAAAAAAACCCAACTTAGTTCCCCAATTAATTTTCATAAGTGTTCTTTTATTTATACCACAATATTACAAGAATAAACCTTTTGAAGGTTCATTCTTGTAAATTGAATTTTTTATTCGGTGTAAACCGGACCATTAAATTTGGATTTCATGGTCTCAATTATTTCACCATTACTCCAAACTTCAATCACCACTGGTGTAGAAACTTTCTTAACATCTTTGCCATCAATAACCAAAAAGAATGAAGTTTTTCCAACACTTTCTTTGTGAACCAAGATAGACTGACCATCAACCAACCTAATTTGTCCTTTAGGTTCAATCAATTTCAACTCAATAGGTAATTCTTTAAAGGTTTTATTTACAAACTCAATGCTATAAAGATTGCTTATTTTACCTTCTTCCTGCTTTTGGTAAAGCATACCTGGGGTTCTTAGTAAGGTTGTTTCAATTTCCTTACGGGTAATTAACATGAATAAGAATACGCCAAATAATAGGGCTAAAACAACACTGTAAGCACCATTTCTCCAATTCAATCCAAGCTTAGCTCCTTCCTTTATATTGTTTAACGAAGCAAACCTTATCAATCCCTTTGGCTTATCTATTTTAACCATCACCTCATCACAAGCATCTATGCACGCTGTGCAATTGATACATTCTAATTGGGTACCATTTCTAATATCAATTCCGGTGGGACAAACATGCACGCATAACTTACAATCAATGCAATCTCCTTTGGGCGCTTCTTCGGCCTTTTTCACTTTACCTCTTGGTTCACCTCTAATAAAATCATAGGCCACAACCATTGAGTTTTTATCTAACATTAAGCCTTGCAAACGTCCGTACGGACAAATAAAAACGCACACCAACTCACGTAAGTGGGCAAATACAAAATAGAATACACTGGTAAAAATTAGCAAAGAAGCAAATTTACCAGTATGCGCCATTGGACCATCCACTACTAATAATTTAAGTTCATCAATGCCAATTATATACCCCAAAAAGGTATTTGCAATAAAAAATGATAGAATCCAAAATGTAGTATGTTTAAGCACACGCTTAAAAATCTTCTCACCATTCCATTCTTGCTGATTTAATTTTTTCTGCTTTTGGTAATCGCCATCTATTAAATACTCAATCTTCCTAAAGAGCATTTCTAGGAAGACAGTTTGCGGACAAGCCCAACCGCACCAAACTCTACCAAAAAGAACTGTAAACAATACAATAAACAGCACAAAAGAAAGCATCAATACTGCAAAAATATTGAGGTCTTGAGGCCAAAATACCATTCCAAAAATGATAAACTTCCTTTCCAATACATTCAATAGCAATAGAGGTTTATCATCAAACCTAAGAAATGGTCCTGAAAACATTAAAGCCATCAAAAACCAACTAAAGTAGGTCCTTAAATCATAAAACTTTCCATGAGGTTTCTTCGGAAAAATAAATAGCCTTTTTCCCTTTTTGTCTACATTAGACAATTCATCCCTAAAATGTTCATCAGCCAATGGCTCTGCACTTTTCATAATAATCTTTCAAATAAAAAAGGAAGTTTAATAATCTGTAAATCTACAAATCATAAAACTTCCTTTTTGTAAAAAAAACAAAATAAACTTGTAAATCTATTTTGCAGCTGTTACCACAGGCTCAGCAACTTTTGCTGTGCTATCTGCAATTGGTGCGGCTGCGCCAACTTCTTGCAATAACTCACCTTGAGGTTCTTTTCCTTTAGCAGGAGTAGTTCCTTTTAATGACATTATAAATGAGGCAAGTTGTTGCATCTGCTTACCACTATAAGTATTTTGCCAAGAAATCATACCCTTAGCAGGAACACCATACTTAATGGTTTTGAAAATCGACTTCACATCACCACCATGTATCCAATAAGCATCTGTAAGGTTTGGTCCTACAACCCCACCACCATCAGCTAGGTGACAAACTGCGCATTTTTCTATGAACATCGCTTGCCCGTCGGCTATTCCTTTTGCATCGGTTAATTGAACAACACTGTTCTCATCTATTAGATTGCCCGATTTTTTCAAATATGCATCTACCTCAGCTTTTGACTCTGCTACGGCAACTTCATATTCGGCAGTTTGCAAATTACCAATTTTTAAAATGTGGTAGTTAAACAAATATAGAATAGCTACAATGATAGTAGTATAGAAAATAAAATTGAACCAAGGTGGAGTTGGATTATCTAATTCGTGGATTCCATCAAAATCCTCATCCAATTTCAACTCTTCTTCAGTTTTCTCAGATTTTAAAGCGGCAAATTTATCCCACCAGCTTAATTGAATTTTATTTGGATCTCCACCTGTGCGCAATTTTTGAATGGCAGCAGATAAAGAACCCAATAAAAATATAACAAACAATAAAAGTATTGCGTTTACGACAATCAAAATAGTGCCTAAACCCACATTAGATCCTGCAGCTTCTGCGTTTTGTGCAGAGAGGGTGCCAGCAATTAA
The DNA here is from genome assembly GCA_044370475.1 of Bacteroidia bacterium. Classification (GTDB taxonomy): domain Bacteria; phylum Bacteroidota; class Bacteroidia; order UKL13-3; family UKL13-3; genus B1. The sequence goes on along the minus strand of JBILVK010000017.1, from coordinate 37,506 downwards.
CATCAAGGCTGACACTGTAAATAATTTATGCTTCATGATAATTTTTTTAATTTTCAAATGGTTTTTGCTCCATATCCTTTATGTAATTCTTGTCGGCCTTAAAGACCCACCATAGCACTCCGGCAAAAAATGCCATGAATACAATTAGAGAAAAAATCAGATATCCCGATTCAATTCCCACCATACTTTGGATATGTTGTCTGAACATTTTTGTGATTATTTACTTGCGGTTTTGTTCAATTTAATATCGGTTCCTAATCTTTGTAGGTATGAAATTAAAGCAACCAATTCCTTATTCGCCTCAATTGGATAACCTTCTTTATTCAACCCATCAGCTATCTTGGTAGCTTGTTTCATCAATTCACCCTCCGCAACTTTATCAAATCCCTCTTCATAAGGTACACCTAAAGTGCGCATTGCATTAATTTTATCTGCAGTATTGCTGGTATTTAAATCATTTTCAGCTAACCAAGGATATGCAGGCATAATAGAACCAGGCGACATTGAGTTAGGTTCAATCATGTGGTTGTAATGCCAGCTGTCTGGATATTTTCCACCTACACGCATCAAATCTGGACCTGTACGTTTAGAACCCCACAAGAATGGATGATCATAAACATATTCTCCTGCTTTTGAGTATTCTCCATAACGCTCAGTTTCGCTTCTAAATGGACGAATCATTTGTGAATGGCAGCTTACACAACCTTCACGAATATAGATATCCCTTCCTTGCAATTCTAAAGGAGTGTAAGGTTTAACACTGCTAATTGTTGGTATATTCGACTTAATAGTAAGCATTGGAATAATTTCTACCATACCTCCAATTAAGATACCTACTATAGTTAACATGATAAATGTAACTGGCTTACGTTCAAAAACTTTATGCCAATAAGTATTTGCTCCTTGAGCAACATAATTTTTCTCTAACGCTGGTGCTGATGCAGCTTCATTTGCAATCAATTTACCACTTGCAGCAGTTTTTACTAAATTGTAAATCATCACAAACAAACCACTTAAGAACAAGGTTCCACCTATTGAACGCATGATATGCATTGGAATAACCTGTAAAGTAGTTTCCAAGAAGTTAGGGTATTTCAACATACCTTCTGGTAAAAACTCTTTCCACATCATACCTTGTGCAAATCCACTCCAATACATTGGAATAGCATAGAACAATATACCTAAGGTAGAAATCCAGAAGTGTGTATTTGCTAAAGATTTAGAATATAATTTAGTACCATAAATTTTTGGCACCAACCAGTAGAACATACCAAAGGTCATTAAACCATTCCATCCTAATGCACCTGTGTGAACGTGTGCTACAATCCAATCAGTAAAATGCGCAATTGCATTTACATTTTTCAAACTTAATAATGGACCTTCAAAAGTAGCCATACCATAAGCAGTAACACCCACAGCAAAGAACTTCAAAACTGGCTCATCTCTAACCCTATCCCATGCACCACGTAAAGTCAATAATCCATTAATCATACCACCCCATGATGGAGCAATCAACATAATAGAAAATACAACTCCTAATGATTGTGCCCAATCTGGTAAACTAGAATACAATAAATGGTGAGGACCTGCCCATATGTATAAGAATATTAATGTCCAGAAGTGTAAAATGGATAACTTATAAGAGTAAACCGGACGATTAACCGCTTTTGGCAAGTAATAATACATCATACCCAAATAAGGAGTAGTTAAGAAAAATGCTACTGCATTATGTCCATACCACCACTGTACCAAGGCGTCTTGAACACCTGCATATAACATATAACTTTTTGTCATGCTAATTGGCAACTCAAATGAGTTAACAATATGCAAAACAGCTACTGTTACAAAGGTGGCTAAGTAAAACCAAATAGCAACATACATGTGGCGTTCTCTACGCTTAATAATGGTACCAATCATGTTTGCTCCAAATGCTACCCAAACCAATGCAATTGCAATGTCTATAGGCCATTCTAATTCTGCATACTCTTTTGAGGTGGTTAAGCCTAAAGGTAAAGTAATTGCAGCAGCTAAAATGATTAATTGCCATCCCCAAAAATGGAAATTACTTAATAAATCACTAAACAACCTTGCCTTACATAAACGCTGTAAAGAGTAATAAATACCTGCAAAAATTGCGTTACCAACAAAAGCAAAAATTACTGCATTGGTATGCAATGGCCTAATTCTACCAAACGAAGTGTAGGGTAAATTGAAGTTGAATGCAGGATAGTAAAGTTGGATTGCTGCGATCAATCCCACCAACATCCCGACCACCCCGAAAATTACGGAGGCGATGATGAAGTTACGGACAATTCGATTGTCGTAATTGAAGTTTTCCACTTGCATAGATTCTAGTTTAATTATAAGATTGGATCAAATATATTTTAATTAAGGAGACAGAAAAATGACAATACTTATCGCTAAAACTGATTTTTGTCACTTTTGAAATTTTCAGGTTGATTCGACGGTACGTTCTCTTCCATCGTAACTGGCTTATCATCAAACAATATTCTAACCGATGGGGTATAATCATCCTCCATTTGTCCACTTTTTACTGTCCAAACAAATGCCAGCAAAAATCCAATGGCCATAAATAAACTCACCCCAATCAACAAAAACATTATTTTCATAGTATAACTCCTTAGAACAATTTATTTCTTTTAGCAAAAATATAAGTAGCAGAGGTGGTAAATAAAATCACACTAATACTACTAATTGGCATCAATATAGCTGCTACTACCGGCGACAAACTCCCTTGAATGGCAAAACTCAAACCCACTATATTATACATCAATGATATCACAAAACTCATATGAATCACCTTTACCGTATCTTTTGAATAAGCAAAAAACCGATTCAACTTTCCAAATACACTGGCATCCATAATCACATCGCTACTTGGAGAAAAATGAGCCGTGTTTTCTGTCACCGAAATTCCTAAATCTGCCACCTTCAAGGCCCCGGCATCATTTAACCCATCGCCTATCATGGCCACCACAGCCCCATCCTCTTTCAATTGGTGAATATACAACATCTTTTCGGCCGGACTCATAGAAAACAACATTTGTGAATTGTTTGGAAAAATAGGCTTTAGCCTATTTCGCTCAGAATCATTATCACCACTCAATAAACTAAGACTTCTTCCTTGAGCCAATGCTCCCAAAACATCCTTCAAATTTTCTCTATATGCATGCTGAATAACATACTTCCCTAGAACCTTATCGGCAATTTGAACATAAACAACAGACGACAATTGATGATCACCTGCCAATTTCTCTACCTTTAAAAAAGAAGCTGAACCAATTTTCACATCAAAACCTTCCACTTTTGCCATCATTCCCTTTCCAGAAATTTCCGTAAATTGATCTATGGCCAAAGAACTATTTTGAGGCAATCCTAAATACCCCACAATTCTTTTACTTAATGGATGAACCGAGTTTTGACAAACGGTTTTTACCATTAATTCTTCATGTTCACTTAAAGCATTTCCCTCAAACCAAATTTCAGATTCTGCGGGCAAAGTGATGGTTCCTGTTTTATCAAACACCATATGGTTCACTTTTGCCATCTTCTCAATAACCCCTGGAGATTTTAAATAAAACTTGCTTCTTCCCATCATCCTCAAACTATTCCCCAATGCAAATGGAGAAGATAATGCCAGAGCGCAGGGACAAGCAATAATAAGTACCGCGGTAAATGAATTCATACTTTTGCTTGGATCAAACCAAAGCCAAAATAGGGCTGAACCAAACGCCACTATTAACAAGGCGAAAGTGAAATATTTGCTCACCAAAGTTTGAAACGACATGATGCTACTCTCACTTGATTTTGCAAAATGCTCACTGTTCCAAAGTTGTGTTAAATAACTTTGCGACACCGTTTTAGCAACTTCTAATTCAATGGTGCCACCAACCTGTCTTCCACCAGCGTATATAATCTCACCAAATACTTTTTGTATTGGGTCATTCTCCCCTGTAACAAAACTAAAATCTATATGAGCGTCGCCAGATAATAATATAGCATCGGCAGGAATAATTTCATTGTTACGAATCATTATCCTATCACCAATCTTTAATTGAGTAACAGGAACCGTTGTTTCCGTTTTTTCATTCATCAAGGAAACTGCAACTGGAAAATAAGATTTATAATCGCGTTCAAAAGATAAGGTGTCGAAAGTCCTTTGCTGAACCCATTTGCCAATCAATAAAAAGAATACCAAACCCGCCAAAGTATCAAAAAAACCTATGCCCGTGCCAGATATAACTTCATAGCTACTTCTTAAAAACATAACAAGTATGCCCAGTGCCAGAGGAAAATCTATGTTCACTACCTTCTTCCTAATACTTTTAAAGGCTGATACAAAATAATCTTGTGCTGAGTACAAAAATATAGGAATAGCTAATGCCATATTTAAATAGCCAAATAGCTTAGAAAAAGCAGCATGAGAAATGCTGTCTAACCCAAAATATTCGGGAAAGGAAATAAGCATAATATTGCCAAAACCAAATCCAGCAACTCCCACTTGATACAATAATCTACGGTTATTTTGTTGCTCCTTTTTCCCTGTTAAATCATTCATGCTTAGTGCAGGCTCATAGCCTAATGCGCTAAGCAATTCAACCAACTTCCTTAAACTGCAAATAGAGTGATCAAAGGTCACACTCAATTGCTTTTTTAAGAAGTCAACACGCGAATTTTTTACGCCCTTCTCAAGTTTGTATAAACTCTCCAAAAGCCAAATGCAACTGCTACAGTGCATAGTTGGCATATGAAAAGTAATCTTGGATATCTTGTCATCACGATATTGAAGAAGCTGCCTTTGTATCTGATCATCTTCTAAATAATTAAATTTAACTTTTGAAACGGGGTTCTTTAAACTTAAACCTGGATTTTCATCAATTTGATAATAATCGCACAAGTTGTTCTCAGACAAAAGAGTATAAACACCCTTACATCCTACACAACAAAAATCTTTGTGGTCGTACACAAGATTTGCCCCAACAATTGGGTCACCACAATGAAAGCATTTTAATTTGGTTACAGTCTCTACTTTTGCCATTCTATCCTAGAAAAACTGACCTTTGGCCATGCATGAAAAATGAATGGTCCTTGTTAAAAATCATATCTTCCATGATATCGTTTCTGTTTACACCAGTAACCAATAAGAAAGAATCTAAACCTACTAATAAATCAAGCAATTCAGTATAATAATTCTCTGGATAAACCCTGTTGATAGCAAAGTTCAATTTGTAATTTTTCAAATACTCAATTACTCCCTTTTCATTTTGAGAACTGTTATCTGTAACCAGAACATTAAGAATCAACTTGTTCTCTACCAACATCTCACCCATTAAATACATAAACAACTTAATGGCGTCAAAAGACCTTTTACTACCATCATATATCAATACCACATTCTTAAATGAGGTTTGCTCGCAAGACAATAATACAATGGGGCATTTGGTGTTACGCATCAAAGATTCTATCACGTCAAACGAACTTTTGTTCACATTTGGCTTCTTAAAAATATCTTTTCCAATTAAGAACAAATCATTGAACATGCTCTCTTTTGCCAAATCTTCATTGGTTTCCTCTGCTCCTATAAACACCTTTGTACGCAAGCACAATTCTTCACATTTTTTAACAAAACGAGCAATAAATTCATTGCTGTTATTTAAATCAGTATGTAAAATTTTCTCTATAATTTCTGTGCGGGTATATTGCGTATTTAGATGTTCTTTCACATCAAATACCTCGTCTAAATTGCCAGTACTGATACCTTCCACAAAAGCTCCATTGAAGTGATCTTGTTGATTATGAAAGATTTTCATTGAACAATCCAATAGACGTTCGGCGTCTGCCGTTCCATCCATTAATATTAACATGTTTCTAACCACGGGTGTATTTATTATCAATATCAAAAATATTGATTACCCTAAAATAAAAACATGACCTAACTCAAACACCACCATGATATTAGTCATATTATGAAACTTCCTGAACACAGGAATTCATCCAAGAAGATAAATATGTTATGCTAATGGTGCCACAGCCCAATGAGGCACCTATAAATTAAACCGATGCGTGAGAAATTCTCTCCAGTGCACCTCGGTTCAAAATCCTAATCTTTTTACCTTCCATATCAATCAACTTATCGGTTCTAAATTCCGACAAAAGTCTAATGACAGTCTCAGTTGCAGTTCCAACGATATTGGCAATATCTTCCCTAGGTAAAGTTACAGAAATCAAGTTGTTATCTGTCATCGAATCGTCTTGAAAAGTCTTTTGCAAAAACAATAAGGTCTCGGCCAATCGCTCGCGCACACTCTTCTGAGCCAAACTTTGAATCCGCTCATCTGCAATTCCTAAATCGTGACACAATGATTTTAACATGTGCTTATTGATTTGAGTGTTTTTCTCCAACAAATCTAAAAATACCGTTTTTGGTATAAAACAACAAATGGTATCTTCAATGCAAGTAGCAGTTGCCACTAAGGGCTCATCTGCAATCAAAGCCCTATACCCTAAAAACTCTCCCTCACGCGCAAATCTGATGATTTGCTCCTTACCATCCTTATTAGATCTGGTGAGTTTAATAGCTCCTTTGCTTAAACAATAAATACCTAAAGGAATATTGTCCTCATAAAAAATGGACTGCCCCTTTTTGTAATGGCTGCATGATTTCGCGTTTGATACTAAATCAAATTCATCCTCATTGCAATAGGATAGGAATGAAATGGATTTTGCATCGCAATTTTTACAATCAAGGTGAATTTTCTGCATATCAAAACTATTTGAGTGGTATAATTTATCCCCAAATTAAGAGGATTTCCTCCAAAATTCAAACAACCTTCTTTGACTATCATTTACATTATTTGATTTCTGAACACTGCACTTCAAGGTATTGCCCTCATTTTCAGTAACTAATAATTCAATTCCCAGTTTGTCAAATGATTTTTCCAGGTGTTTTTCCCAATGCCCAGAACTGTGAATAAGCTCCTCAAAATAGGATTTAAACGAAATGCCCGAAATTTCCTCCAAAATCCTCCCATACATTTCCTCAGAATAACCTACCCCTTTTTTATAAGATTCTTCATAAAGTTTGCGCAAAACAGTATCCAAATTTGCAGCACCATTTGTTGCTTCCATAATCATTACATCTGCCACCAATGCCGCAATTAATCCTTCAATATATATAGAAACTTTTCTTCCCTTAACTCCTGGCACATAGCCATCCAGCCAAGTATCATAACTAGAATCGGCCAAAGAATAATTAAATCGTCCGCTATTGTTCACATGCCTATCCAAATCGCCCGCCAAACTCTTTGCATATTCCTCAAAACTCCAAACCCCAGAGCGCCACAACATCAAATCACCATAATAGGTGGTTATCCCCTCATAAATATAGCCCAATCGTGAATAATTTTCACGTGTAAAATCATAAGGAAGCATCTCCACCGGTCGCATTCTTTTTATGTTCCAAAGATGAAACAACTCATGAGAACTAATGGCCAAAAAATCATTGTAAAAATCATTATCAACAAAATCCTCTGCCGGCCCCATCGCAATCACTGTAGAGTTCATATGCTCTACCCCATGCCTAAATTTTTGGTTCAGCAATAAGTATAAAAAGTGGTAGTCTTTTAGAGGCAATTCTCCAAATATTTCGGTCTGAACCAAAGCATATTTTCGTGTAGCCTCTTCCAACTTTAATAGGTCTGGTCCCGCGCCACCCTCAAACCAAAAATGTATCTTACTTTGATTCACCTCAAAACAATGATGTACCATGCTTGGAGAAGCAAAAAACGGACTATCAGCTAACTCATCAAAATTCTGTGCAAATAGCGTGTTGCCTTCTATTGGCAGCTGACAAGCAATTTGCCAAGTAGTAGGAATTTGCAAATTCAATTCATAAGCATCATCAAGCCTGCCCACCACATACATAAAACAGTTTACAGGATTAAGATATAGTAACTTTTCATCCACATAACTTGCTCCTGCATCTGGTTGATTCGCATAGTACTCGTAACGAATGTAAAATTCTTCTATACCAAAAGCATCTATCTCCCAACAGTCCTTGCTAATTTTCCTGAATCCAATAGCATCACCGGCCTCATTTTGCACCCTAAATTTGCGAATATTTTTGGCATAATTGGCCAACTCATACCTGCCTGGTCTCCACGCAGGAAGCTGAATAGCAATAAGTCCCTTATGAGGATTTGCAATTACCACACTCATTTCTACAAAATGCTCAAGAGCATCCACAATCTTTACTTGGTACCTTGTTAAATTGGCCATATTTTTCTTTCTATGGCAAGTATAAAGGATTTACAGAAAAAATCTACCTTTGTTTTCAAACTCAACCAAGTCGCTAAAACTCCAATTATGAATATTGCCTATACCGTCTCCATTATTTCAGTTTTGCTCCTTTTGGTATTTGCCATCCTTTCATTTACAAATACCAACAATCCGAGATTTCAATTGCTATACATTGTGGTAGCCACCTTCAATATTGGGGTTCTGGTAAGTATCATTCTTGTGAATTACTCAGCACAAAGCGCACTCATTTGGCCAGCCTTGCTATTTATTCATGTAATCAATAAAGTGAGAGAGCTTTACAAATTGCTCTCCTAAAACCTCGCTACATTTCACCCTCAACACCCATTCCAAATAAAGAAAAATCGTACTTTACTGGATCCATTTTGTCAAATTTCTTCAAATTGTTGGTAAGCTCAATGGCCGCTTTCCAATCATCTTGTGGCCTAAATAATAAGCCCATTTTTCTTGCTACCCTGCCAGAATGCACATCTAGCGGACAAACCAATTGATGCATGCCAATGCCCTTCCATAAACCAAAATCAACGCCCATTTCATCCTCTCTTACCATCCATCTTAGAAACATATTAATTCTTTTGCAACAACTTCCCGATGCAGGTTGTGCAACATGTTTTCGCGTTCTGTAAGGCGCGTCGGCAAAAGAAAAAAAATATCCATGAAAGCCATTCAATGCATGCTCCACATCTTCGTCTTTTTTATTCAAACACTTCAAAAAAGCTTGCTCCAAACTTGTATGCTTTTTATAATGTTGGTTCAGAAAGAAAATAAAATACAATAAATCTGTGTCGTTAAAAGTGCGATGCACAAATCCAAGTAACTTTTTTAAGTCGCCCTCCTCATGATGAATTATAAAATCATGCGGGGCACCATCCATCCTCTCAAATAAATCTTTACATTTATTGATTATGGTAATTCGTTGTCCCCATGCAAAAATTGCTGCAAAAAATCCAGCAATCTCAATATCCGCAGGCTTAGTAAATAGGTGCGGAATGGAAATGGGATCATGAACAATAAAACCTGCTTGGTTAAATTGCAGGTGCTTTTGATTCAGAATTTGACGAGTGGTTTGCCCTTTCAATTTTTCTAAGTATATATTTGCCAATATTAACTCAATACCAATGAAATTAAAAAAAATGATGATTTATGGCGCAATGGGCGCAGCGCTGAGCTTCTCGGCCTGCAACAGCGACAACAAAACCGCAGGAACTGGTGATCCCAAAAGTGATTTTGAGGTTACCTGCGATGAATTTGCAGATATTCAAGTGTTGCGTTTCCAAATTCCAGGGTTTGAAGAACTCACTCCGCAACAAAAAGAATTAGCTTATTATTTATATGAAGCAGCTAATTGTGGAAGGGATATTTTCTATGACCAAAAATACAGGTATAACTTGGGCATAAGACATACCCTAGAAGCTATTTTAACCAATTATACTGGCGATAAAACAACCCCCGATTGGAAGAACTTAGAAAGCTATGCTAAGCGTGTTTTCTTCTCTAATGGAATTCACCATCACTATTCAAATTTGAAATTTGTACCTACCTGTAGTTTCGAATATTTTAGCGAAGTCATTAAAAGCATTGATCCTGCCAAACTACCTTTAAATGGTGGAACTCCGGATGCATTCTTAGGTGAAATGAAACGCATTATGTTTGATCCAAGTTATGACAGCAAAATTGTTAACCTTGCTTCTGGAATTGACAATGTAAAATCTTCTGCAAATAATTTTTATGAAGGGGTTACCCAAGCAGAGGTTGAAGCTTACTACAATGCTAAAATTGATACCGCAGATACCCATCCTATTTCATGGGGATTAAACTCCAAAATGGTGAAAGAAAATGGCGTGGTAAAAGAGCGTGTTTGGAAAGTGGGCGGAATGTATAGTCCGGCCATCGAAAAAATAGTTTACTGGTTAGAAAAAGCAGTAACGGTAGCCGAAAACGACAAGCAAAAGAAATCACTTGAATTACTGGTTGAATACTACAAAACAGGTGATTTAAAAACATGGGATGCCTATAATATTGCTTGGGTGAACGATACAGAAAGCAGATTAGATGTAGTGAATGGATTTATTGAAGTGTATGATGATGCCATTGGAAAAAGAGCGTCATTTGAATCTGTAGTTTCTTTAAAAGACATGGAGGCAACCAAGCGCATTGCTGCAATTGCCAAAGAAGCACAATGGTTTGAAGATAATTCACCTATTGCTGCCGAACATAAGAAAGCCAGTGTAAAAGGTATTACAGCCAAAGTGATTACCGTAATACAAGAAGCCGGGGCGAGTTCGCCTTCTACTCCAATCGGAATTAATTTACCTAACGCAAATTGGATCAGACAGGAACATGGCTCTAAGTCTGTTTCTTTGGGAAATATTGTTTACTCTTATAATATTGTTGGTGCTAAAAGTCCAATGATGAAAGAGTTTGCTTTAACCGAAGAAGAGATTAAAAGAAATGCGGATTTTGGTGCATTGGCAAGCGATTTACATACAGATATGCACGAGGTAATTGGTCATGCTTCTGGTAAAATTAATCCAGGTATTGGCGATCCAGACCAAACATTAAAGAACTATGCTTCTACCTTGGAAGAAGCGCGTGCCGATTTAGTGGCTTTGTATTATGTTTATGATCAAAAGCTAGTTGATATGGGTATTATGCCTAGCATTGAGGTAGGAAAAGCAGAATATGATGGCTACATGAGAAATGGTTTAATTACCCAGTTAACACGTTTAAATCTTGGCGAAAACTTAGAGGAAGCCCACATGCGTAATCGTCAGTTAAATGCTGCTTGGGTATTCGAAAAAGGTAAGGCAGACAATGTGGTTGAAATGGTAAAGAAAGATGGCAAAACCTATGTAAAAATCAACAACTACGAAAAACTAAGAGATTTGTTTGGACAGTTGTTAAAGGAAATACAACGCATTAAATCGGAAGGAGATTTTAAGGCGGGTGCGGCTTTGGTTGAAAATTACGGTGTTAAAGTTGACCAGGATCTTTTAAAAGAAGTAAAAGATAGGTTTGCCAAACTAAATGTGGCTCCTTATAAAGGTTTTGTCCAACCTAAGTTAACTCCGGTAATAGAAAACGACAAAATCGTTGATGTAAAAGTTAGCTATCCCGATAATTGGTTAAACGACCAATTAGAAAGAGGCAAAAACTACGGATTCCTTCCTGCAAAAAATTAAATATTGAATAAAAAAAACCGGACAATCGTTCCGGTTTTTTTTTAACTTGCTTTTACTTAAATTTGATAAAAAAATAAATTCATGAAAAAATTATTACTCGGTCTTTTGTTCATTGCTGCAGCTACCATCAGCTATTCTCAAGAACTTGAATTTGGTGTAAAGGCTGGCTTAAGTTCAGACAAAATTAAATTAGATAACCTAGGCACTTTGGATGCCACTGTTGAAGGAAATACCACCTACAATTTTGGCGCATATGGCCGTGTAAAGATTCTAGTAATAGGTCTGTTTGTGCAACCAGAATTAATTTACAATAAGCGTGCTAGCAACATTAGCATCAATGATGCTGGCAAGACTTACACTTTTAGTCATTCGGCCAACTATGTTGACGTACCTGTGTTAATTGGTTTTAAAATGTTAAAATTAATTAGAATTTATGGCGGACCAAATTTCCAATTTTTGGTAGGTCAAAAAACAGATTTTCCAAGTGATGTACCTGCTTTTAAAAAGAGTGATTTAAACAAATCAAGCACGGGTGTTCAATTAGGAGTTGGACTAGATTTATTGAAATTTAGGGTAGATGCCAAGTATGATTTCAATGCAAGCAGCATGGGAACACCTTTTGAATACAATGGCACTGCGCCAACACTAAAAAATGGCATGATTACCCTTCAAGTAGGTATCAAGCTTTTTGGCATCTTGTAGTTAAATGAACGTTGAGCATTTTAGAGAGTATTGCCTCACCAAAAAAGGAGTAGAAGAAACTTTTCCATTTGGAGAAGACACCTTGGTTTTTAAGGTAGGAGGCAAGATATTCTGTTTAATGGGTCTGGAGGAAGCAGATAGGTGCAACCTCAAATGCGAACCAGAAAGAGCTATTGAACTTAGGCAAAGCTATTCGGCAGTAATTCCAGGTTTTCACATGAATAAAACACATTGGAATACCGTCTATTTTAATCAAGATTTGAGTGATAAATTAATCCTAGAACTCATAGATCATTCTTACCATTTGGTGAAGGAAAGTCTACCAAAAAAAATCAAAGAAAATTTATAATTCAACAAAACCCTTTCTGCTACTTAGGCAAAAGGGTTTTGTTGTTTATTAAACTACGGTTATAGTTTTGTATTCTACTCTTTAGCAAATGTTCCATGCTATCTAGCTTGGGTTTTTGAACAGGTAAATTCATTAAATTATCTTTCATCAAAGAATCATTTGTTAGGTTAAATAAGGCAATGGATTTTTGCCCATCGAAGTGGTAAACATAAGGCCATTGAATGAGCCTATAATACATGTCATGATATTGAATAGCCCCGCCAAATTCACTATCAATATTAGGGTTTACGCCAAAAGTGAAAAACGAATCAGCGTAATGACTTTCATATAAAATCAATGGCATAATATCAATATGCGAAACAGTTTTTGCATGTAAAATTGCTCCTAAACTATCGGGCCTAAACACAAACAAAGGCACTTCAAATATACCTTGCGGACTCTGGTAATATGGCGTTTCATTTTCTGCACTGTGGTCGGCTGTTAAAACAAAAGTGGTATGCTTATACCAAGCTTGTGTTTTGGCAAATGCAAAAAACTCCCTAAGAGCATCATCTGTATAAGCAATGGTTTGATGAATTGGCAAGGTACCTTTAGGGAATTTACCCACCTCATTTGCCGGCAACTCATAAGGATGATGGGAAGTTAAGGTGAAAACGGTTGAAAAAAACGGCTCCTTTTTCTTACCCAATTCCCGCGCAAAATACTGCAAATACGGTCGGTCAGAGATGCCCCAATACCCATCAAAGTCGAGCTCATTGGGGTATTCATTTTTGCCATAATAATTCCCACCACCACTTAAAGCTATAAAATTATCAAAGCTCATGGTGCCATTTTTACCTCCATGATAAAAACTCACATCGTAAGATTTTCTACCCAAATATGAACCAATTCCTTGCAAAGAATTTCCCTGATAGTAGCTACTCAAATAGGGCGTTTCCATCCACGATGGCATTGAAGCCATGATAGCCGGTATGCCCTCAATCGATTTTTTTCCATTGGCATAAGCATGGGTATACACCTGTGAATATTGCATCAAAGAATCAAGAAATGGCGTATACCCTTTTTTATTATTATAAAAACCCACATACTCCTTTCCCAAGCTCTCCACAATAATGAGCACAATGTTTCGCTGGCCCTCTTCAAGCTGCATTTTCTGCAAAGGTTTAAACCATTTTTCTTCGGTCTGAACCGACATATAATTCAATTCAGCTAAACCAGATTGCTGCGTACTAATAATCATGTTAAATGGTGTATTAACAACAAGTGGGATAAGCTCTGCACGTGTTTGCCTAGCAGCATCAAAAGTGTTTAACGGCAATAGGTTCAGACCGCCCCTAGCACCTACAAAGGCAAAAGCGAGAATAAAAACACGAAAAATAATTTCACTAAATACTTTACCAGGTTTTCTTAATAATGTCTCAGAAATAGCCCTTTTATAAGTTGGCAAATACCATTTATAACTGAACCCAATAAAGGCAAAAAGAGCCAGCAATAAATACCAATAATCGCTTAAATACTTTGCAACCATACCATCTGTTTCGCCTGCCATAGAGAAAATTTCTATGCCACTTCGCTTACCAGAAATAGGGAAATAACCAATATCTATGAGGTTAAAAAAGACGATAACAAACTGTCCGATCAAAAATAAGGCAAACAAAAACTGCTGCAAGCGCTTGCCAAAAAACCAAGATGCAGGAAGCAAATGCAATGCCAAAAACAAGCCATGTACGTATATGTTTACCGATAAATCGTATAGGAGTCCGTAAGCAAATCCTTGCAACAAATCTGCAACAGGATATTGAAAGAAGCCGGGGTTAAATAGCAAAAATAGCAGCCTGCAAAGACTGGCTACGACCATGGCTATAAATAACCTTTTTATAAGTAGTTGAAAAGCACCAAACATGGGGTGCAAAATAGAATATTTTTTTTATATCGTTTTTTTCAAGAGTATTTCTTTATTTGCCATTGAAAGATGATCATATATCAAAACATATCTTTAAGGCCATATAACACTTTCGGAATTGATGTTTCGGCAGAACAATTTGTGGAAGTAAAAACGGTAGAAGAGGTGCAAGTTTTGTGCACCACCTTCAATTTGTTTGAGCGAAAAAAGCTGGTAATAGGCGGCGGTAGCAATATTTTACTCACCAAAAACTTTGATGGCATGGTCATTAAAATGAACCTTACCGGTATGGATATCATTAAAGAAGATGAAGACCATGCTTGGGTAAAGGCCATGAGCGGTGAGATGTGGCACGATTTTGTGCAATATTGTGTGAACAAAAATTTGGGTGGAGTAGAAAACCTCTCCCTTATTCCAGGTTGCGTTGGGGCTGCTCCCATGCAGAATATTGGTGCTTATGGTGCCGAAATAAAAGACACCTTTGAGGAACTGTTTGCGGTAGAAATTGAATCAGGCAAATTGGTTAAATTCACCAATGCAGAGTGCAAATTTGGATACAGAGAAAGCATTTTTAAAAACGAAGCCAAAGACAAATACATCATTATTGCTGTTACCTTTAAATTAAACAAAAAAGTACAGCTAAATACGCAATATGGCGCCATCCAAGAAACCCTATTGGCAAAAGGAATTAATGAACCCAGCATCCAAGATGTAAGCGAGGCCGTTATTCAAATTCGCAGTTCTAAATTACCCAATCCAAAAGAGTTAGGAAACTCTGGCAGCTTCTTTAAAAACCCAGAGATTTTAGCAAGTGAGTATGTGCAAAAATTGGAGCAATTCCCCAATATGCCAGGTTATAAATTGGAAAATGGCTTAGTAAAAGTGCCCGCAGGCTGGCTCATAGAACAATGCGGCTTTAAAGGCAAACGCATTGGAAACACGGGTGCACATAAAGACCAGGCCTTGGTTCTTGTAAATTATGGCGGCGCTACTGGCAACGAAATTTATGAAGCAGCTTTACTCATCAAAGCCAAGGTGTTCGAAACCTTTCAAATTGAAATTAATCCAGAGGTTAATATTGTTTCTTAAGGCATAAGCAACTTGTTGGGCGTTTTTGGGGACCTATACTTACAAACCCATAATGGCCATGAAAAAAATCACCTTACTCCTATTTATCCTTAGCCAAATTTCTTTTGCACAAGCGCAATGGAAAGAAGTGTATGTGCCCCAAAGCAGTAGTATATTTGGGCTTAAAGGAGGTATCTACTTTAGTAAAGACAGTGTGGCGGTGTTCGATCTTGGACAGAATTATTTAAGTGTAGATGGAGGATATACTTACGAAGTATGGGACCAGAGACCCTTGGGCGACCCATACAGCATTCAAACATTAGGCAATAATAAACTTAGGTGCTCTGGTGGTTCATATACTATTGCGGCAAGCAATACCAATGGAAATTCTTGGTTTCCCATTTTTGTTCATAATGGCATAGATACCGCGTTTAAAAACAACAGGATGTTAATGGGGCATTTCTTCAACGACCAACAGGCAATTGTTATGGGGCAAGTTAAAAATGGTTGTTATGAGGTTTGGACAAGCAATAATGGAGGAGATATTTGGACCAAATTACCCTGCACCAATATAGCGCTTCCTAACTATGGTACTTCTATGTTCTTGGGCTTTAAAACCCTATCCTAAGCTTCATTCAAAACCCTGTTAAAGATTTTATCCAATTTCCAGAAAATACAAGCTCTTATACCCTAACCATGTTAAATGGCCAAACTGTGTTGTCTGGAGTCATCAATCCAGACAATCTGCATGTATCAATTGCCCAAATACCCAAAGGATTATACCTACTAGGCTTAGTCAATAAAAAAGGCAATACCACTTTTCACAAGATCATGGTTTCGGAAGAGGCTCACTAAGCTTCGGCTTCACTAAGTGGCCTTATATAATTACTACAGTTTAAGCTTCAAATCAACAGCAGCGCTTTTATTAGCAATGTCGAGAATTATTTGATCGAGTTCAGCACTAGAATTGTTAAAATAACCTAACCATTCTTTAAATTCTTCACTGTTAAACTCTACATCATTTAGTAAATCTACAATTCCCATCATGCGCGCTAGTGGAGCTCTAACCACATGCGATTGAAGCCAAGCAATATCACGCAATTTGCTATTTTGCTCTTCAATTGCCTTAACATGTTTTTCTCTTTCTGTTACGTCTTGAGTAGCCCCAATCATGCGGATGGCTATTCCTTGCTTATCCCTAATAATAAAACCTTTATCATGTACAAAAGCATACTCACCATTGGCTTTTAAAAACCTATAATCTTGCTCCCAATTAAATTCATTTGGGCTATCAAACACTTTAGTTTTTGAAGCTATTACCCTTTCCAAGTCATCGGGATGAATTAAGTTTCGGTAATTTGTATAATCTGTATTTCCAGCTTTAGCTTTATAGCCAAATAATTTTTCAAATCCATTTCCCGACCTCACTATTTCATGTGTTAAAATATTCAAATCCCAAATAGAATCGTTGGTTGCTTTGGCCACTAAATTATACCTTTCGTTGCTTTCAATCAATGCCAATTCAGCCAACCTTTTTTCAGTAATATCTTCTTTAACTGCTAAAAAATTAGTAATTATCCCTTGTTCATTTTTAACTGGAGAAATCACTGCATTTTCCCAAAACAAGTATCCATTTTTCTTTTTATTTTGAAAAACACCATGCCAATTTTTCCCTGATAAAATTTTATCCCATAATTCTTTGTATTCTTCTTTTGGTGTATGTCCAGAATTTAAAACGCGTGGGTTTTGCCCAATTGCCTCTTCAAAAGTATAACCAGTTACTTCCGTAAACTTTGGATTTACAAAAATAATTTTACCTTCTAAATCGGTAATTACAGTAGTTACCGGACTTTGGTTAATAGCCACTGAAAGTTTCCTAACGGTACTTAAGTTTTTTTCTAATTCTAATTCTGCCTTCTTTCTTTCAGTAATGTCTTTTATAAAACCAGTAACAAATTTACCTGTACTGGTTTCCCATTCGGCCAAAGAGAGTTCAAGAGGAAAAACGTTTCCATTTTTATGCAAACCTTCCAATTCAACTGTTTTACCAATTACACGTTTTTCTCCTTTATTCTCAAATCTTTCTATTCCTTTTTTATGCAATTCTTTAAAATGTGGCGGAATTATTTCTGTTATAGGTTTACCAATAATTTCAGCGTTTGTATAACCAAATATTTTTTCTGCAGCCCTATTCCAGCCAGTAATTATACCCTTGCTGTTCGATGTAACTATGGCATCATTTGCAGTTTGGGTAATGGCTCTGTGGCGTTCTTCTTTTTCTTTTAGTAATATTTCTGCTTCTTTCCGCTCTGTAATATTTCTACCAATTCCTAATACACCAATAACGTTTTTATTAGCATCATAAATAGGTGTTTTGATCGTTTCCAAAAATTCTTTGTGCCCGTCATTCGCAAAGGTTATTTCTTCTTCATTTACAGTTGATTTACCAGCTGCTAAAGCCATTTCATCATTCAATTTTAAAAAATCGGCTAATTCTTTGTCAAATAAATCATGGTCTGTTTTCCCAATTAAATTTTCTTGACTAAATCCGATAAAATTCTCAAACCGGTGGTTACATTCTAAGTAAACACCATCTTGGCTCTTAAACCAAACCAAATCAGGCATGGCATTAACCAATACTTTTAGTTTATTTTCGCTTTCTTCGGCATTTTCTTTGGCTAATAACAATTCCTGTTCAGCCAATTTTCTATCAGTAATGTCTGTATTAAACCCGTACCAAGTTACACTGCCATCGGCTAATTTTTCAGGAGTCGATTTAGAGTAAATCCACTGAACAGACTTACCTGGAATTTGCACCCTAAATTCGCAAGTAAAATAAGTCAAATTTGTAGCCGAATATTCAATTTCATTGATTACACGTTCAGCATCTTCAGGATACAATACCGCTGATATTGCATCAAAATTATCTACCACATCTTCTGGTTTACAACCAAATATATTAATAATTCCAGCCGACGCAATTGGAACAAAATACGAACCATCAGGCCTCCTAGTAAATTGATAAAGCAAGTCAGGCACATTGGCCGAAAGTTTTCCAAATTCCTTGTCTTTTTCTCTTACTTTTTCTTCGGCAATTAATCGTTCTTCTTCATCTAATAATTTATTTAATAAAAAAGAAATATTACCGGTTATATTTTCTAATAAATCAACTTCCTCTTCATTTTCAAAAAAGTTTATTTCACTGGCATATAAACTAAAGGTTCCTATGGTTTTATTTCTTTCTTTAATTGGCAATGCAATAGACGACAAATAACCTCTCTTTAATGCTTCTTCGCGCCATATTTCCATGGCTGGATCGGTGGCTATATTATTACAAATTGCCACTTTTCCTTCGCGTGCCGATATGCCTGTTGGTCCTTTGCCAAATAAATTATTTACCAATGAAATTTTTTGAATTGCATTCAAATAGCCATCTTCAAATCCATACCAAACCAAAGGAGTAATTTCGTTGGCTTGTTCATTAACTTTACTTATCCAACTCATTCTAAAATTACCATAAGTAGTAGCTATTTCACAAACTTCTTCAAATAATTGTTGTTTGTTTTGTGCCTTAATAATCAATTCATTTATTTTGCTATTAAGCACTTGAATTCTGTTTAATTTTACTAATTCTAAAACACTTTTCTTTTGTGCGGTAACATCTCTGGCTAAAAAAACATAGTGTGAAATGAGGCCATCATTAGTTTTTATTGGTGCCACAGAAACATCAAACCATAATTCTCCTTGTGGTAATTGAAGTGAATATTGTTTGCCAGTAGAAATCCCTTTTTCACTGGCTTCAATAATGGCCAATTGACAAATATTTGCAGCATTTAAAGGAAGTACATCACTGAATTTTTTCCCTAAAAAATTAGCTGGAATTTCGGCTAACAAATCATGACTGTTGGTATGGAAATTATAAATGGTTCCATCGTGGCCCACCTCAAAGAGTAAATCTGGAATGGCATCCATCAATACTTCCAATTTTTGGTGGGTAGTATTAAGCTCTATTTCAGCTAATTTTTGTTCAGTAATATCAGATATTAAACCATGCCAAAGGATATCGCCATCTGGTTGAATTTCAGGATTCGAACTAATTTCAACCCACTTTACTTTCTCTTTTATTATTAATCTACCAACAATTAAAGCAGGTTTTTTACTTGCTATTCCATCAGCATTTGCTTTTATCAGAAACGGCAAATCTTCAGGATGAAAATTTAGAAATGCATTGGCTGGATTTTCTAATATACTTTGTGCTTTAATTTGAGTAATCTCCTCCATTTTAGGACTAACATATTCAAACATAAAACTTCCATCGGGTTTACTTCTTAATACAAAAACGCCAACAGGTATTTTTGTTACAAGTTCTTGGTATTGCTCTTGGCTTTTAATTAATTCATCTTCGGCCAATTTTTGTTTTGTAATGTCGTTTATACTTGCTAAAATGTGGGCAACACCATTTATTTCAATGATTTGAGCTGAAAATAAACCAATAATTTTTTCGCCACTTTTCTTTTTAAAATAACCTAAATAATTTTCAATCTTTTCGTTGGCAAGAATATTATCAACTAGTTGCTTTCTGTCCTCCAGATTGAACCAAATTTTTATATTTTCAACTGTATTTCCTATTACCTCCTCTTTGGTATATCCTGTTACTTCACAAAAAGAATCATTTACATCAACAAAAGCACCATCACTTAATGACGTAATTGTAATGCAATATGGAGAAGTTTGAAATGCTTTTGAATACTTGTTTTCACTTTCTATAACGGCTTGTTCACTGAGTCTTCTGGCTTCATTTTCTTTTATCAAATCATCAAGTAAATTAAGCGCTTTTTGGTTCGACTCTTCTAGCGATTTGGTCTTTTCATTTACTAAATCTAACAGTAATTTCTCTCTATGTAGTTTTTCAAAATTAGCGTCTTTAATTTTCACCATTGCTTTTATTTGAGCAATGAGTTCGCTTTCATCTATTGGTTTTGCTAAAAATGCTTCAGCCCCAACTTCTAGCGCCTTTATCCTGGTAGCTCTATCGCCTTTTAAAGCGGTAATAAAAACCACAGGAATTTCTTTTAAATTGTTATCAGACTTTAATACTTTACAAACTTCGTATCCGTCCATTTCGGGCATGAGTATGTCAAGTAATATAACATCTGGATCTTCTAAAGCAGCTATTTCAAGTCCTATTTTTCCACTTAAAGCGGTAAATACTTTTACATTTTTAAACGATTCATTTACCAATGCATTTAATGTAATCAGGTTATCTTGATTATCGTCAATGGCTAATATTTTTATAGTTTTAGTTTCCATAAAGCACTTCGTTTATTGTAATAAAAAACACTTTATCGTCTATGGGTTTCGAAATATACCCATCAAAACCATGAGATAATATGGTTTCTTTATCGTTAATCATTACACTAGCAGTAAGAGCAATTACAGGAATTCTATTCAAATTTGAATCGTTTCTAATCCTTTTAAATGCTTCTATTCCGTCCAACTCAGGCAGTGCAATGTCCATTAGTATTAAATCTGGAATTTGTTTTTTGGCTTTTGCTATTCCATCATTTCCATTAATGGCTTCTATTATTTCAAAGTTATTATCCAAAAGCGCTTTTATAGTAATCATGTTATCGGCATTATCTTCAACCACCAACACTTTTGGTTTGCCTACAATTACTGGCAATTCTTTTATAGGTATTACTACTTCAATGATTTCTATATTTACCATTTTAGCCAATGTTTTCAGCAAATCTTCTCTGTTTACATCACCTTTCTGAATGAGCTTGTGTATATTATTATGTTTTAAAAAAATAAGCTCTTCTTTGGTAATGTATTTGGCCGATAAAATGAGAACTGGTACATGCAAAGTTTTTTCATTTTCACGTATTAATCTTAATACTTCAAAACCATCAATATCAGGCATCATTAAGTCTAAAATAATTGCATCAGGTATGAAATTTTCCAATATTTTCAATGCCTCTGCACCATTATTTGCCTCCAATGTTTTATAGCCACTTTCCTCTAGCATAACCCTCATTTGAATCAATACCGGCTTACTGTCATCAACCAATAAAATGGTTTTTAAAGAAGTATCCGTTTCCAATTTTAATTGAGTAGGTTTTTTAACTAAATCAATTGGTGTAATTTCAATCGGTTGTGCTGATTTTGGTTTATAAAATACGGGAAGAACAATTGTAAATTCTGTTCCTTGATCAAGAACGCTACTTACACTAATAGTACCGCCCAATAAGTCACTGTATTTTTTAGCTATGGCTAAACCAAGTCCATTGCCACCAAATTTTCGGGACGTGCTACCATCAGCTTGCCTAAATTCATCAAAAATATGTGCCAAATTACTTTCAGCAATGCCTATTCCAGTATCTCTTACTTTTATAATTATATTTTCATTGTTTTGCGATGCACTTACTTCTACTTTGCCTTTCTGGGTAAATTTAACTGCATTTCCTATCACATTTTGTATGATATGAAGGCATTTACTTCTATCGTTTGAAATTTCAAAATTACCCTCATTGGTAATTTGAACCAATGGCAGTTTTTTTTGCTTGGCTTGTGGGTCAATCATGCTAACCACATCGGCTATTAAAGCATTTATATCAAACCTGGTAATTTCTACTTCTTCGCGCCCTGATTCTATTCTCGATATATCTAAAATATCGTTTATTAACGAAAGCAAATGTTTTCCATTACGCTCTATTACCTCTAAATAACTATATTCTTCCTCTGGAATTTGGTTTGCAAGTTTTCGATTAAGCACACCAGAAAGTGCTATAACCGAATTAAGTGGTGTACGTAATTCATGGCTCATATTCGACAAGAAATGAGTTTTTAGTCGGCTGGCTTCACTGAGTTGTGTTTTTTGTGCTTCTAATTCTACATTTTGCTGATTCAATTCGCTGGCTTGTGCCATCATTTCGTTTTTTTGCACAGCCAATTCAGTGTTTTGAACAGCTAATTGTTTGCTAAATTCTGTTAATTTTTGGTGCGCCAAAACACCCTCAATTCTGGCTGATAACGTGTCCAAAATTTTACCAATGAATTCAAGCGACTGTTTGTTATAATCACTTATTGAAGCCAATGTAATAATAGCTATTAACTCATTATTTGAAATGATAGGAATAGTTATCATTTCATTTGGAGTAAAACTACCTAAAGATGCTTCAAATTTAAAAAGAGTACCATTATTTATATTTTTAACATGCTGTATGCTTTGCAATGAAATAACAGCTCCAAATTCTCCTTCTAAATTTTCAATATCAAATGCTTTTTTTGAATTTAAATCCAAGCCTATTGAGTTAAAATGACAGAATGATTTTTTATCGCTACTTAGTAAATAAATGGCTGCTATTTGTGAATTTGTCTGTTTAATTAATTGACCTAAAACCAATCTAAAGAAACCTAATGAACCGTTTTCTCGTAATAATACATTGGAAAAATCCTCTAATTTATTGTTTAATTCAAGGTTGTATTGAATACTATCGGCTAGTTTATTAAATGAATTGGAAAGTACTCCAAATTCATTTCGTGACTCAAAATCACTTCGTGCATTTATATTACCTTCATGAAAACTATTTGCTGCATTTGTTAATTCAAAAATTGGTTTTCTTATTATTCTGAACATATAATTATATACAAAAAACGAAAGCAATAAAATCGCAATAAAAATCGCAAATAACTGAATATTCATTTCATTGTTCATTCGTGTTGAATTTTCAAATAACTCTTCAGATTTTAGTTTTGCAAAGCCATCAATTTCCTCAATTTTTGCATTCATATTGTTTCTTAAAAACAATAGTTTTTTGTCTTTAAACTGAAATTCCTTTACTATATCTATTTTTCCTTGATACGCTAATGGATTAATTTCATTATTATAAACTAGCCATTCCATGTAAGTACTATAAGCCTCTTCTACAAGTTTTTGTGAACCCAAAAATCGATCTCTAAGCACATCAAATTGCTTTGAAATTATTTCTTTTGAAATTTCTATCGTTTTCAATGATTCTGATTTTTCATCCTTATCATTTGTCATAGCCATATTTCTAGTGGACAATCGTATGTTTAAAACATTAATTTCTATTAAACTAATTGCTCTTCTAACCTGCAAAGGGTGCTTATAAATGAGTTCTGTTTGTTTGGCTAATTGGAGGTTCTGATAAACAGAAACAGATCCTAAGAACAGAACAAAAAACAGAATAATTGTAAAACCTAATTTTAGTAGAATTTCAATTTTTAAATTTTTCATAATCGTATAACTTATGTTTTAATTTCCAATACTATCTTTTGGTGGTTCTTATTTTTTTTGAAATATGGCCGACTGATAATATTTTTCTTTAAATTTATATTCAAACAATGCCTCTCTTTCAGTTTCACTTATAATTAAATAACCATTTTTAGTTAAAGAATCTGATGTTTTATTTAGAATTAAACGCTTAAAGTCAGGCTTATAATAATAAAGCAAATTAGCACAAAAAACGATGTCGAAATTGCCAAAAATGCTTCCAGGCGGACTACTATATTGCTTACTAAATAAATCGAATGTAGAAAATTCAATATGCTGTTTTAAGGCACTTTTTACTTCAAATAATTCGTTTTTTTTATCAAACCATTTATTTATTCGGTTCATTGATAAATTACCCATTTGAGAAGAATGATATATTCCTTTTTGAGCAGTATTTATACATGTTTCTGATTGGTCAGTTGCAAAAATCATGTATTCAAACTTATGAATCAATGATAGTTCTTCTAACAAAATGGCTATTGAATAAGCTTCTTGTCCCTCGGAACAAGCTGCGCACCAAACTCTAATTCCGTTGAAATTATTCTCTTTATTTAATAAAATAATTTCAGGCAATACAATTTTATTTAGCACTGAAAATGTTAAATCATTCCTAAAAAATTCCGAATAATTAATTTGAAATGAATGAACAAAAAGATCGAGTTCTAAGTGGCTATTTTCTAAAATTTCAAAATAGGTTTCATAGCTTAAACATTTATTTGCCAATAATCTTTTTTGAATTAACTGCTCAAAAAAAGTTTGCTCATACATTGATAAATCAATAGCTAAACTATTTTTTATTAAACCTATAATATTATGCCTTAGCTCATTCATAGGTATTTGCTTTAAATAAAAATAGGCACGGAAAATTATTTAGCATATATTCAAGCTATTTATATAAATAACACAACAAATAATCAGTCAAATATACCAAATCAAATTATACTAAAATAACCATTATAATCAAAGAAAAAGACAAGAAAAGTTAGTATATTGCAAAACCACGATTTTATCCTGCGTTTGCAATTAATTTGGGTCTGCTAAAAAAGGAAATGATTTCGCTGAATTGAAATTCAAAGTTCCTGAAGGGTGGGGTACCGTTTTTAGTATGCTGCACAAAACTAAATTTACCAATAAAATCAATCCACATAGGTTTTTCAGCAGAACCTAAATAAGTGGATTATTTTTCGCAACCCAAGGGTTCTTCATGAACCTCTTTTTCCTTATCTTGCGGCCCTCATGGGCAAAAAGAAAAGTAAAGAACCAAAATTCTACGAGAACCTCGAAATCGTTTCGGCAGGTAGTGAAGGAAAAAGTATAGCCAGACCCGATGGAAAAGTGGTAATGGTAGAATATGCCGTTCCAGGCGATATTGTTAATGCTAGGGTCATTCAAAGCAAAAGAAGGTTTGAACTTGCCACCATTACAGAATTGCTTCAGGCATCTCCAGACAGGGTAGAAACATTTTGTGAGCACTTTGGCACCTGCGGTGGTTGCAAATGGCAACAAATGAGCTACGAATCACAATTGCGCTATAAACAACAACAAGTGCAAGATGCATTCGAACGAATTGGCAAATTCCCTTTCCCTGCCATGGAACCTATCCTCGGTTCAAGCAAAACCACTCATTATAGAAACAAGGTAGAATTCTCAAGCACAGATAGGAAATGGCTTACCAATAAAATAGATATTGGCTCCTTAACCAAAGCAGAAAATGCAGGTTTGGGTTACCATATCCCAGGCAGATTCGATAAGGTATTTGATGTCTTTACCTGCCACCTGATGCCCACAGTGAATGATACCATTCGCAATACCGTACGTGATTTTTGCGTTCAAAACGATTATGATTTCTTCAACTTATATGGCCAAACAGGATTCCTAAGAAATCTTACTTTAAGAAATAACATGAAAGGAGAGTGGATGCTTATTGTTAGCTTTGGTTACGAAGACCAAGAAAAGCGTGAAGCATTGCTTAACCACATCCATCAATCCATTCCAGAGATTAGCTCCTTGATGTATGTAATTAACGAAAAAAGAAATGATACCATTTTCGATTTAGATATCAAGGTGTTTCAAGGCAATGATTTTTTAATTGAAGAATTGGAGGACCTCAAATTTAAAATAGGACCAAAATCTTTCTTCCAAACCAATGCCTACCAAACCATTGAATTGTACAAAAAAGCCCGCGAATTTGCAGGATTAACTGGCGAGGAATTGGTGTACGACTTATATACCGGAGTAGGAACCATTGCCCTCTTTGTGTCTAAACTTGCCAAGAAAGTAATAGGCATAGAAAGTGTTGCACAAGCCATTGAAGATGCCAAGAAAAACGCATTACTGAACCAAATAAATCATACTGATTTTTTTGCTGGTGATATGAAAGATTTACTTACCACAGACTTTATTGAAACGCATGGCAGACCAGATGTAGTCATTACCGATCCTCCTAGGGCCGGCATGCACGAGGATGTAATTAATCAGTTATTGCAAGTACGCCCAAAAAGAATTGTTTATGTAAGTTGTAACCCAGCCACTCAAGCAAGAGATATTGCCCTAATGACTGCGGTTTATGAAGTAAAAAAAGTACAACCCGTAGATATGTTTCCACATACACATCATGTAGAAAATATCGCTTTACTTGAGCTAAAATAATGAACAAAGAAGAAATTCTAAAAAAGTTATTAGACATTCTAGCAGATGATCTTAAGTTTTATAGTCCTATGATTAAAGAGGTATCGCAAGATCTTCTTAAAGCGAAATTCACGGAGTATCCAGTGTTTGTTGCTCATCAACACGAGGTAAAATTGGGTGAGCCCATTTTATTGCGAGAAGACTATGCCAGAGAGTTTACCATTCATGCCACTACTTTAGAAGAATTGCTTGAAAAGAAACTTGTACTTCCTGAACGCAAAGCCGACTTTATAGAGAATTTCAAAAACCCCAAAGAAATGATGTGCATTTTGCTCATCACACCTGGCGATGCGCGCTTTGTGTATGTGCCTTACAAACAAAAAAAGACCAGCAATTCATGATTTACCCTTCTGTTGCCGTTGTAATTATTCATTGGAACAAGCGCGCGCTATTGGAACAATTCTTACCAAGTGTGGTGGCAAGCACCTATCCCAACCTAAAAATTGTGATAGCCGACAATGCTTCTACAGACGATTCCATCGCTTTTATTAAGGCAAATTTTCCAACTGTTGATACTTTGGTACTCGATCAAAACTACGGTTATGCGGGTGGGTACAACCATGCACTTAAACAAATTGAGGCCGATTATTATGTGTTACTCAACAACGATGTAGAGGTAACACCCACCTGGATTGAACCCATTGTTGAGGCTATGCAAAAGGATGAAAAAATTGCAGCAGCCCAACCCAAAATTCTTCAATACAAGCAAAAAGATCATTTTGAATATGCCGGAGGCGCTGGTGGCTACATAGATTACCTAGGCTATGTTTTTTGCAGGGGTAGGTTATTCGAAACCATGGAAAAAGATGAGGGACAATACAACAACAATGTTCCCATATTTTGGGCAAGTGGCGCTTGCCTCTTTATTAGGTCGAAAGCCTTCCATCAAATTGGAGGTTTTGATGAGCATTTTTTTGCTCACATGGAAGAAGTAGATCTTTGTTGGCGCTTACAATTAGCCGACCATCAAGTATGGTATATTGCGGGGAGTCATGTTTACCATTTGGGTGGCAGTACCTTGCAACAGGGCAACCCAAAAAAGACCTATTTAAACTTTAGAAATTCCTTACAAATGTTGCTCAAAAATAGCGAGGTAAATACGCTATTGTGGCTTATTCCCGTAAGGTCAACGCTCGACTTACTAAGCTCCATCTATTTCCTTATGAACGCAAAAACTGCAGACAGCGGAGCAGTTCATAAAGCACATGCCGATTTCTTCTTTAAATTCGGAAAATGGTGGAAAAAACGAAACAGCGTACTTAAACTAAAACCTTCTATGCACCTCCATGGAGTTTATAGAGAGTCGGTCATTCTAGAACATTTTGTGAAAAAGAAACAATCGTTTTCACAACTAAAATCCATAGAAAAACTAGTTTAAAAAAGATTGAACGGCCAGCTTATAGCCTTTAAGTCCAAATCCAAAAATCACCCCAATGGTATGCGGCGCTATATAAGACCTTTGTCTAAAATCTTCGCGTGCTGCTAAGTTGCTAATATGCACTTCTACTACTGGTGTTTTGATTGCTGCAACCGCATCGCCAATACCAATTGAGGTATGCGTGTATGCTCCTGCATTCAAAATAATTCCATCGCAATTAAATCCACGCTCATG
Organism: Bacteroidia bacterium; assembly: GCA_044370475.1. Classification (GTDB taxonomy): domain Bacteria; phylum Bacteroidota; class Bacteroidia; order UKL13-3; family UKL13-3; genus B1. Next base: position 9,369 of record JBILVK010000017.1, on the reverse strand, counting down.
CAAGCAATTGATAATTTCACCTTCCACATTGCTTTGAAAATACAATAAATCCAAATTAGGAAACTCTTTTCTTAGCTCTTCCATAAGGCCTACAAAAGTATCTGTACCGTACTTTTGCGTTTCTCTAATTCCTTGCAAATTAAGATTGGGCCCATTTATGACAATGATTTTCATATGATTTAAGTGTTTTTTTGATAAAAAATTTATAAATTTGCAACTATTAAGGGTAAATCATTGACAAACTTACTAAAATGTACCCAAATAAAAGAACAATATGAAAAAACTATTACTATACTTTGCTGCTATTCTTTGCATACAGTCGGCTATAGCCCAAAACATCTCATTTAGCCCAAAAGTGAGTAAGGGCCAAGGTCCAACTTCTTTTTTCCAATTAGTAGCCATTTCTAACCTAACCAATAATAGCACAGACAGCTTATTTGAGTGGGTTGTTACAGAAATTTCTGCCACCAATGGTTGGGAATTTGGAATGTGTGATCCAACAAATTGTGTTACCGACATGAAAGTGGGTACCAAAGGAGATTTTATATTAGGTCCTGGAAAAACTGGTGAATTTAAAGGTGATTTTGTAATCAACTCTAAAAGTGGAACTGGTTCTGGCAAGGTAGCTTGCTATTCTAAGTCAAATCCAAATATTACTGACACCATCGAATTTCAATTAAACGCTTGGACAACCGCAGTAAAGGAAAATCATAACGTTAACCGCGAATTTAATTTCTATCCAAATCCTGCAAAAGATCGTTTGGTTGTTAAATTTAACTCTCGTGAAAACATCAGTATTGATATTTATAACGTATTAGGATCTAAAGTTAAATCATTTACCCATTCTGGAATGGAGTCTGAAGTAAACATTTCTGAGCTTCAAAATGGCCTTTATTTCATCCGTTTTAAAGATGGTAGCCAAACCGTTTCTAAGCCTTTTACTAAATCAGAATAAGCTTAAACAACAAATAAAAAAAGAGGCTGTTTCCATCAAGAAACAGCCTCTTTTTTTATACCCTAAATGCATCAAAACCTATTGCTTAAAATCTCCCCCTAAATCATTTAACTTGCTAAATCCTACTTCATTATAAGAGCAATCTAGTTAAAATCTATACCCAGCCGAAACCAGAAAGTTTAACTTATGGCTGGTATTTTCTGTTACTACAGGACTACCATCATAAGGTGTTAAATAATCTTTTCCAATGCGATCATTCACTGCAATGTCAAAGAAATAAGCATTGTCGTAAACCCAACCAAATCCTAAACTGAGCACATGCTTTTGAAAATCTGAATCCTTCAGACTATTATCTGCAAATGGGTTCCCAATTAATCCATAACCTGCTCTTATGCGGGTATAACCTGGACAAACCTCAAGACCTACCTTCACATTATGACCAACCCCATAGTCAGCTCCATTGGCATTGTTGGCAGCAGCAAAATCTGTTAACCCATCTTTAGCTTGTAACCTTCCTTTGCTATAATCAACCATTTCATAATCGGCCGCAATAAGCATAAACTTACCCAAAATAATAGCCGCATTTGCTTGTAACCTCTGAGGGGTCACAATTTCGTATTTATACATGGCTTCCACTTTACTAGAAGGCTCTGTAAAGGTATTGCCATCGGTATAAGTCATGCTCAATTGATTCTCATAATAATCGGTTAAACTTAACCTAACTGGAGTATGATATGCCGCACCTATTCTGATTAAATCAATAGGCCTAAATATTACCCCAAACTTACCTCCTACACCAACTCCCCTTGTTTCAAAATCTTGAGTAATATAGGTCGACTTATAAGGATTATTTGCTACACTGCTCTTGTCCATGGTCTCCCTGTATTGACTTTCACTATAGAACCTCACATCATGAACCACAAAGCTGGCACCTAAGTATAAAAAATTACCTACATTTAATCCGCCACCTGCATACCACTCATTTACCCTACCACGGGTTTGGGTAAATTGTGATTGACTCATGGTATAAGCCGTATCATTCCTTAAACTTTGAATAGAAGAATACTTCGTTCTACCATTATCATTGTCTATTAACCTAACTCGCCAAGCTTGTGCAAACAACTCATTATCGAAGTCATTAGAAAAGAAAAACGAACTATCGCTGCCATTTGCCTGCCTGGCCAGAAAATCACCCACAGTAGAATTATTCACTTTACCTCCATAATTTACCCTGCTGGTAAAATCATTTATTCTATTCATACCAAGGGCAAAAGTTCCTCCCACAATTCCATTATTTTTTTGCTTACCCATGTATTGGTCGGTAAAATTAAAAACCAAGCCAAAGTTTGGAATGTTGAAACGCGTGCGCGAATCGCTCATCAAGTTTCCATTAAAATCTGTCTTACTGAGGTTGCTGGTAATCGACATCGCCCCCATCATCTCATTCCTTCTATACAAACCTAGTCCAGCAGGGTTTACAGAAGCAGCACCCATATCTGCGCCAGCAGCTCCCCAAGCACCGCCTAATCCCAAGGTTCGGGCCGAACCAATTAATCCTTGCTGACTGTATCTAAAAATATCATCCTGGTTTTGGGCGCTCAATTGAAGGCATACCACACTCAGGCCAATGGCTATTATTTTTTTCATATCACTCTTATATTATTATTAACGCGGACGAACATTTCCACCTGGAGAAGACGAAGGTCTGCTGCTGGGTGCGGGAGAAGAAGAAGGCCTGCTATTAGATGGCGCAGAATACGATGGCCTTGTTGCAGGTGCAGAAGGTGCAGAGTAACTAGGCGCAGATGGTGTTGAGTAAGAAGGCGAAGAATAGGATGGCCTTCTATCAGAATTTCTTGGTGCAGGATCGCTTTGCCTTGGCTCAGAATAGGAAGGTGTTCTGCTTGGCTCATAGCTATTATTGTTTGCTGGCCTGCCATACCCATCAGATGAACTACCTGGCCTATTATTGCTAGGAATATCTCTACTTGGTCGGGCTGGCACATAAACTGTCTTACCATCTGTTCCTGTCCTTAAATCGCCACCGGGCCTATTAGAATAAGTGTTTGTGGCCCCAGAACCCTCAGTACTCGGCCTTCTGTTTGGAGAAATATAAACGGGCTTACCAGCAGCATCGTATTGTAAGTCACCTCCAGGTCTATTGGTTCGAACCGAACTTGTTGTAGGAGACTCTTGACGCACAGGATTGTAATGGTTAGGCCTGCTCCCTTGAACCTTTTGCTCATTTACCCCACCAGAACCAGGTCTACTAGAAGTACCCGCAACCGTTGATCCCATTGGATTTCTTGGCCTCATAATTGGCCTATTGGTAACAACATCATTGTTTCCATAATGTCTGCCAAATCTGTTATAATTATTGCAATATCCCCACCTGTTGCCAAAGGCCCAAGGGTTGTAAAATCCACCGTATCCATAAGGCTGGTAAAAACCACCATACCCATAATAAGGGTTGTAAAAAGGCTGAAAAAACGGATCATAAAAACCACCGTAAGGCTGCGCATAGTATGGATTGTAGCCATAACCCATGCCACCAAATCCCATACCGCCATAACCCATATTGTATCCCATATTCATCCCAAAACCATTATAGCTATTCCAGCTCAAACCCACGTTCCAACCTGGTGCCCAATCATAAAAACCCGGGCGCACCATGGGTGTGTAAAAACTCGTCCAAGCCCAATTATTGCTCAAAACATTGTAGTATGGGTCGTCGTAATAGTAGTTTCGGTCTGAACCAAAGCGCCGCGCATCTCTTTCATCGTCCTTGTCAGATACCAATACATTGGTAAGTTTGCTGGTGTCTTCATAGCTCGTTTTGTTGCTGCGATTTAACCATGCTTGATACGCTGCTCTACCTCGCTCATCGTCTGTGTTTACATACGTTTGCTCGGTACTGGCCTCTATATTTTGTTCTATTGGCGCATAACTCGGTGCATAGCTGCTAGGGTTGGGACCACGGTTCTTATTCCATGGTTCAACGTCCTTATAATTGGTGCCTCCCGACTTAGGTTCATCCTTCTTCGACCAATATGCATCGTCGTCGACCTTGTTTAATCCATTGAAAGTGCTGGAACTGCATGCGCCTAATAGCAACATTAACAGCGCATAAATAAAGATGTGATTATTTTTCATGACCCAAGTTTTTTATTCCTTACACAAAGTAACAACTAAAAAGTATTTTTGTGCATTGAACAAAGTAAAATTCAAATACTATTCCAAAAATGAATTATGGAGATTAAAAAGGTAAAAAGAAGCGAAGATTACAGTGCATGGTATAATAATCTGGTGAAAAATGCAGATTTGGCAGAGCATTCAGACGTAAAAGGTTGTATGGTCATAAAACCATATGGGTATGCCATATGGGAAAAAATGCAAGCAGAATTGGACAGGAGATTCAAAGAAACAGGACACCAAAACGCCTATTTCCCTCTTTTCATTCCAAAATCATTCTTCACCAAGGAGGCAAGTCACGTAGATGGATTTGCTAAAGAATGCGCTGTGGTAACCCATTATAGACTAAAGGTTGACCCTATTACCAAAGAAATAATAGTAGATCCAGATGCAAAATTAGAGGAAGAACTCATTGTGCGCCCCACCAGCGAGACCATTATTTGGAATACCTACCGTTCTTGGATACAAAGTTATAGAGACCTGCCAATATTGTTGAACCAATGGGCCAATGTGGTGAGATGGGAAATGCGTACTCGTTTGTTTTTGCGTACCACAGAATTCTTGTGGCAAGAGGGACATACTGCCCATGCAACCGCCGATGAGGCCATTGCAGAAACAAAACAAATGCTTGAGGTATATGCAGATTTTGCAGAAAATATTTTGGCAGTGCCAGTTATTAAAGGCGTAAAATCTGCCAATGAGCGTTTTGCAGGTGCCATAGATACCTATTGCATCGAAGGTTTAATGCAAGATGGCAAAGCTTTACAAATGGGCACCTCCCACTTTTTGGGTCAGAACTTTGCCAAAGCTTTTGATGTAAAATACGTAACCAAGGAAAATACCAAAGAATACGTATGGGCTACCTCTTGGGGTGTTTCTACGCGTTTAATGGGCGCGCTTGTTATGAGTCATAGCGACGATGAGGGATTGGTATTGCCGCCTAGATTGGCTCCTATTCAAGTGGTAATTGTACCTATTTCAAGAAAACCAGAAGAAAAAGAATTGGTGATGGAAAAAGCCAATCACTATTTTCAATTGCTAAAAAAGCAAGGCGTTTTGGTAAAATTGGATGATAGAGATCATTTGAGTCCGGGATTTAAATTTGCCGATTATGAATTAAAAGGTGTGCCCGTAAGGATTGCGATTGGACCAAGAGATGTGCAAAACGAAACGGTAGAAGTTGCAAGAAGAGATACCAAAGAAAAGCAAGTGATGAGTGCTGCCGATTTAGAGCATAAGATCCCGCATTTGTTAGAGCAAATACAGGCCAATATTTACCAACGTGCACTGGATTATAGAAGTGAACATATTCACGTTGCAGATACTTGGGATGAATTTATGGATGCCTTGGATAACAAAACAGGATTTGTAAGTGCCCATTGGGATGGTACTTCAGAAACGGAAGAGAAAATTAAGGAGCTATCAAAAGCCACCATACGTTGCATTCCATTAAACAACCCACAGGAGTTTGGCAAATGCATTTTAACTGGCAAGGAATCTAAGGAAAGGGTTTTGTTTGCGAGAGCCTATTAATAAGCGTCCATTCAGGTTTTATCAGGGCTGACCCAAAACAAGCGTTTTGAAAAATGATTAAATAATATTAATTAGCGATGAGCAACATAAAATTATTTGAGAGTAAAAAAGTGCGCAGCCATTGGGATGCTGAAAAAGAAATTTGGTATTTTAGTATTGTAGATGTTGTAGGTATTCTTAGTGACCAGCCATCGGTAGATAGAGCCAGAAATTATTGGAAAGTATTGAAAAGCAGGCTAATTAAAGAAGGAAATGAAACGGTTACAAATTGTAACCAGTTGAAACTTCAAGCCGAAGATCCAAGGTTACAATTAGAGCTGTAAACCGGCAAAAAAGTTGTTACTAATGAAAATTTTTTGCCGCAAGGAAAAGAAAAAACTAAAGTAGACCAACTAGTTTTCCAGCTTTAATAACTAGCCGAAGAAAAAATAATTATTGTGTAGGTCAAATAATGTTTTTAATTAAATGGCGAAGATAAAAATTAAAGATACTGAAGTTACTGTTGTAAAGGTAGATGGTGAAGATTATATCTGCCTAACAGATATGATAAGAGCTAAAGATGGAGACTTTTTTGTAACAGATTGGTTGAGAAATAGAAATACGCTAGAGTACCTTGGAATTTGGGAACAAGTACACAACAAGGATTTTAATTATGGCGAATTCGCCATAATTAAAAAGAAGTCTGGACTTATGTATTGAACATGGCCTTGTTTAGTAAAACAGCAAAAGAATGGCGAGCAGAAAATCCTAAACTTAAAGGAAATATCAGGGATTATGCAAACATCAATGAACTGATTTGCTTATCAAATTTAGAAAATATTAATGCATTGCTTATTAATGAAGGAGTTGTTCAATCGAATAGACTTATAAAATTAAATCAAATAGCTATAAAACAATTAACCCTTTTACAAAGTATTAACAATAGAAAGCTACTTAAGTAGAAAAATACACTTCTATACCAAAATAAACAAATTGGTTTACGTACTATACGACCAAATTGAAGAAGAAATAAAAATTGTGGAGGGTAATTAAAAATTGAAGTCATGAGCAATATAAAAATATTTGAAAATAAAAAGGTGCGTAGTCAATACGATACCGATAAAGAAATGTGGTATTTCAGCATAGTAGATATTGTTGGTATTTTAACCGAGCAGCCAAGCGTAGATAGAGCCCGAAACTATTGGAAAGTACTGAAAAGCAGGCTAAAAAAGGAGGGGAATGAGTCGGTTACAAATTGTAACCAACTGAAACTACAATCAGATGATGGTAAATTTTACAAAACAGATGTGGGCAATGTAGAAGATATTTTTCGCCTTATTCAATCCATCCCTTCACCTAAAGCAGAACCTTTTAAGCAATGGCTCGCTAAAGTAGGCTACGAAAGATTGCAAGAAATTGCCGACCCGAGCCAAAGTATAGATAGAGCAAGAGAAAATTGGCAAAAATTGGGCAGGAGCGAAAAATGGATTCAGCAACGAATGACAGGGCAAGAAACCCGAAACAAGCTTACCGATTATTGGCAAGAAAGTGGCGTAAAAAAAGGAGATGAGTTTGCGGCATTAACAAATATCATTCATCAAGAATGGACAGGTTTAACCGTAAAAAAACATAAGGAATTAAAAGGTTTAAAATCTCAAAACCTTAGAGACCATATGAGTGAAGCTGAACTCATCTTTACAGCTTTAGCCGAACTTTCAACCAGACAAATTGCCGAAACAGATGAAGCAAAAGGATTAAAAGAAAATGCAAAGGCAAGTAAAAAAGGTGGAAAAATAGCCAAAGATGCAAGGCTACAATTAGAGCTACAAACCGGAAAAAAAGTAGTTACTAGTGAAAATTTTTTACCGCCAAGCAAGGAAAAGAAAAGACTAAAATAGACCAATTATATAACTTTATTAAACATAAAAAAAACTGCTTAATTTCTTAAGCAGTTTTTTTATATTCTATTTGGTATACAATTTCGATTGCTCTCTAAAGCCTTCAATGGCTTGGTACCAGTTTGAGTAAGAGTTGCCATTGCTGGTTGCCCAATCAATAAATTTCTTGTAACCTAATGAGATATCTACCTTCTCTTGCATGTATGGAACCGAAGTAGAAATGTTTAAGCCCCAAGGTAAATTGTTTACTGTTTTGTAGTATCTACCTTCTGCTGGGTTACTGCTATCGTCGTTTACACCAAACCAAGCATTGTTCATTTTCTTAGAAGGAATTCTGTTTGGCAAATGAACTTCTTTAGACCTAATTTGATCAAAGCTTCCAGAATCACCAATGATTACATATGGATTAAAAGACGATTGAGGCAAGTTGCTTAAGCTAATAGTACCACCCGATGGTGCCACACCATTATTGATAAAAGTGATGGTGATATTGGATGTATCATAAGCCACTTTTGGTGCACTCATATAGGTATTTAAGAAACTTCCAGAACCAGGGTAAATCAATACTTTATACACATCATCAAACACTACCACATTGGCATAATCTTGTCCAGACTCTACGCCATTATTGGCATTATTTAACCAAGAAGCACCATGTGTTTTTGTGCCTGTTACACTGGTAATTTTATTGGTAGGAACATTGTCTAATTGGAAAGCAAAACCATTGTGTAAGCCAGCTCCAGAGCATCTCAACACCATCGAATATTTCATTTCAACTACATTGTTGTTGCCATTGGTAATGGTATTAGACCTGTAATCAACCACCACATCGTTTAAGTCGTAATCGCCTCTGTTAGGCCACTCATCTTCAAACATCAACGTTGCATGTCCAACCGGAGGAAAATAGTTATTAAAAGCTCTATGTGCATCTGAAGGATACTCATCTAAACAATCAGGCACATTGTCGTTATCACCATCAACTGAGCACGGACCAGAAACATTCACCACAATATAGGCAGTAGAGAACAATCCACCTTGATCAAAAATTTTGTACCCAATACTGGTATAACCACTAAAAGTACTAACCGAAGTAAAGGTTACCGTACCGTTGGCATTGTTTGTAAAAGTTCCTACAGTGCTTGGATCTGGCGCTGTTCCTGGCAAAAATACCAATGAACTAGGGTTAAAAGGAAAGCTTCCAATTAAGTCGTTGGTAAGTGCATTGATATTAACTGGCACATTGTATTGGGCAGCAGCTGTATCATTCACGGCAGTTGGAGAAATATTAGTAATGGTAATGGGTTTAGACACCATTACATCGCCACAATTATTAGAAACGGTATAAGTAATATCGGTTGTACCTGCAGAAACCCCTGTAACTAATCCAACAGAATTAACAGTGGCAATGGCAGGATTTACAGTGGCCCAAACACCTAAAGCGGTTGAATCTGTAAAGGTTGTTGTTTGGTTAGTCCCAATAGAATTTAAACCATAGATAGGTTTAACAGTTGGCAATGCATTTACGGTTAAACCCTTAGTTACTGTTGTGGTACCACAACCATTGGCAACTGCATAACTAATGGTAACTCCACCCGAACTTACACCTGTAACTACACCCGAACTGTTAACGGTTGCAATGGCAGTGTTGCTGCTCGACCAAGTTCCGCTAGGAGTCACATTTCCAATGTTTAGGGTTGAACCTATACAAAAGAAATTTGCACCTGTGATATCTGCAACAACTGGACTTCCATTAGGAACAATAGGAATTGAGAATGTATTTACAGCTACTTTTTTAGTGGTGAACCAAGTATT
>JBILVK010000075.1:0-13231 GCA_044370475.1 Bacteroidia bacterium | reverse complement strand
CAAACATTAGGTGTTGCCAAATTCACCCAAGAAACCTTTGTTGAAAAGGCATTTGCACAATTACAAAGTTTAAAAATACTTGATGGTGGAGACATCCTATTACAAGCATCTCCTGAAACCTATCTTTGGACAAAAGATGGCAATCTAATTACATGTATACCAAGCAATGCGTCTTATATTAAGCCAGGAGGCACCTCAGCGTATAATTTATATTATGGGAACCAGGGCATTCATGTTACTAAACAACCCTATCCATTTCCCGGTAATTCAATAGTGCACGTTGCTGGAACTTTAAAAGGTGTTGGCGCAGGCTGGGGTGGGCAACCTGTTCAAGCTAGGTATTCAGGTTATACTTGTTATACAAGAGCTGTTTCAGATGATGTGGTTTTTACTGGTTTACCCGATACCATTAAGAAATTTCCTTATTCTGGATATATTGCTATTAATTTAACCAATCCAATTCCATGGGATGTTGAATGGATTGTAAACAAGAACACTAAGTATCCAACTAATTTTTCGGGCACCTTTCGGGATATTAAATTATTGGAGTCTGATTTAAATGGACCACTTGATACTTTTAGAGTATGTGTGGTAGCATATTACCAAGGCAGTACCCCATTAAAAAAATGTAAAAAAACTATTTTAGGCGAACCAAGTGTACCAAATGGATTAAGTGATAAACGGTTTGAACCAAACCAGCAATTAAGAATTTACCCTAATCCAGCAAATGCAATATTTAATTTGAACGCCGAAACAAACTTAATCGGTTCAGATTGGGAGCTTTATTCCAGCACAGGTGTATTGGTTCAGGAAGGGAAATTGCAGGCATCAAACACACTTGACCTTAGCAGATTTTCAACAGGGGTTTATTGTTTAAGGGTAAAAAGTAAACAAGGCAATTTTAATTATAGATTGGTGAGTGCAAAATAGGCATGGTGCAAAAAACGAGTGTTTTTTCATTATTGTTTGAAAATGAAACAGAAAGTTTAGCCTAATTAACAATAAATTTTTTGAGGGCAATTTCTCCTTCTAAACTTTCAATTTCCAGAAAATATATACCACTCGCTAAGGCTTCAAAATCTATGATGTTGGTTTGCTTTGGCAGAAGAGAGCCCCTTTGTATCAATATTCCCGAGGGATTTCGTATTTTATATTGTTTCAATTTTGGCGAACCATATGCTTTTGTTTCTATGGTGAGTTGGTTTTGAGTTGGATTCGGGAATAGCTTGATTTCATTAAGAAAATCATGGTCTCCTATTCCACCAACCCTATATTCATTTCCTGTTTTTATCTCATCAATTTCCCATCCCTCATGTGGTGAAGAAAGCGAATCGCTTTCGTAATCAAAACTGATGATTAGGGTATCAGAAGTTTTCACCAAAATGAAGAAAGTAAGGTTAATCTGCGTGTAAATCCAATCGGAAGATTGTCCCTTAAATCCAGGTTCCCCATTCCAGATTAAATTATTTTTAGGATATAAGTTATTGTGCCACCAAAAATGACTATAATACCCTGTATCACTCCAAACATTGCTAAAAGTTTTGCCATTGTTGGTAGAAATCCTCACAAGTCCACCACTTAAACTATCAAAATCAAATTTGTGCCTAAAACCAATGTGGAAATTGCCAGAACGGCTGTATTCATTAATGGAGAATTTCAATTGAAAACCATCTTTTCTTTTACCAGAAATAAGTTGAAAACTATCGGTTATTAAGGCCCTATTTCCTGAAAAGGGTGAATTTAAAATGGTCTTTCCTGGCTGCCCAAATTGCCAAATTGCCTCAGCATTGCTATTTTCTCCTTGTTCAAAATCAAATGTTTTGTCCCATACTATTTTTGTGGTATCTACATGCCAAATTCCCCTTTGCGCTTGACTTGAAAAGGAAACGAATATTAGAAGTAATAAGTAAATAATCTTTTTCATTTTACACTTATTTTAACAAGTTAAAATTTAAGCAACTAGCATAGGCCAAAGCCTTCATATCAAATGTAATCAAAATTCTCTTGTTTGATTTTCCTTTAATTTGCCAATCTTTGTTTTTATCCAATTCAAATGATTAGCGCCAGATTTTCATAGAACCTAGGCATAAAAAAAGCCAACCCTGTAATAGGTTGGCTTTTTTTATTTCGGTCTGAACCAATTAGCGCTTGATAACCTTGATAACTTTATTAAGCGTTGAAGATTTCACCTGTACAAAATAGATACCTGCTGGCAAGCTCTCCATTTCATGTATCGTTATATCCTGATTACCCAATGATACATCTTTGCTTAAGTTAAATAGTTTTTGACCATTTAAATTCATTACCTCTATTGAAACATTTCCTTTATCTGAATGAGCTATGTTCAAGCTAATTTTACTTTCAAAAGGATTTGGATACGCAACAACATCAGAAGACATTTCACTTTGTTGATTTACATTTCTCATATCAGAAACACTTTCAGTACCATCATTGTCAACCTGACGTAAACGGTAGTAAAGCTCATTAGAACCTGTATTATTAAATGCAGATGGATCTACAAATTGGTAGCTATTTAATTTTTCGCTATTTCCATTTCCTCTCACAAATCCAATAGCTTCAAACTGACTTCCATCGATAGAACGTTCTACATAAAATCCTCTGTTGTTTTTCTCTGAAGCAGTATTCCAATTGAGGATAACATCACCTTGATTTGCAAATGCAATAAAGCGAGTTAAGGTAACTGGCAATGGATTGTTATTGCCATCCGTACCGGTAAAAATACCAAAGCTATTTTGTGCTGCGGTGCTAAACATAGTTCCCATAATGCCATTACCAGCAGAACCAGAAATTAAGTTCCAAGAAGTGCCATACTTAGCAATGCGTGTATTGTTTATTCCAGAAACAGTGCCAAGCGTAGCAGAATCTGCTAGTAAACTCATGTTATAATTATAGCCACTGCCACCTGTTGCAGCAACATCGTAGTAAGCATTGTAATTGGTTTTGCCAGATAATAGATTTGGCGCATTGGCACCACTGTAATATCTAATAGATACTGCGCTTGGCAAGGATCCTGTAGAGCCCCATGTAATACTTGCAATTTGCTTTCCACCATAGGTGTAAGTTGTAGTTGCATTAGCACTTGGTGCTGCACTTGATGTGGCTAAAGCAGGAAGTGTTGAGGTAGTAAACTCATGCGATCCAATATCGGTAGCACCACCTGCAATGCTTATTGATCGGTTGTTATTTGCAAAATCTTTATCAACCATTGGCAATGCAATTCCTTTTCCATTTGCAAACCAAGCGTTCGAGTTGCTTGTTACAATATTTAAATTGGCAGTTAAGGTATCCACAAAGAATGTTTGTGCAGGCAAATCATTGGCCATAACATACCAGTTAGAAGGATAGGTTCCAGCACCACTATATAAAGTGTTGAATACACTGATGCTATTCGGGAAGGTTGCTGGTCCCTCTGCAATCTTATTGGTATCGTTTACCACATACAAATTATAGTTTGTTGTTGCTGGAGTTACACCTGTAAGAGTATTACTACCTGTTCCAAAATTTGCTCCAGTTCCAGCTGTTGTGCGTTTATTAAAGAAAATATTATTTAAAGCAACCACATTAGATAAACCAGTGCGTTGTATGCAATAGCTGTTGTTTGAACCAGTACTCATATGTCCGTTAACCAGAATACTATTATTGTAATATAGGTTATTGCCAGAACCAGCAACATCTTGAACACCGTAAACGCGCGTTTCTCCAATGGTATTGTTACCTATGCTAATCTGATTATTTAAGAAGGTTGAATTTCCTATGGCGGCATTATAAATTCCAAATACTTGATTTGACGAGGTACCTCCGCCTGTACTATTTCCCCAAATGGTGTGAATCCTATTCCTTCTTACCATAAGATTGGTAGCAGAGGTAATTGTTATACCAGCAGCAGTGTATGCTGCCGCACCAGTATTGATGTTAGAAATATTGAATATAGAATTTTGTTCAATCACATGATTTGTACCTCCACTCAAGTGCATGCCTGTTATTAAGAAGGCAAATGCAGTTCCGCTAGAATTACCTTTAATATCTCGTATGGTATTACCAGTAATAGTAGCAGTACCACCCGAAACTGTGATGCCACTTGTTCTGTCACCAAATCCATCGTAGTAAGAAATATTGCCAATGGTATTGTTAGCAATAGAAACTGTTCCACCCGAAACATTTATAATTCCATTGTCAAATCCATTTTGAACAGTATCGTATGGCATTGCACCACCGCCTATAGTATTGTTGGTAATAGTAACATTACCTGCCAAAATATTAATTAAATTAACTGCACTTGTACTAGCGATGTTTGAGAAAGTATTGTTAGTAATTTGGGCAGTAGTTACAGCATTGTTAATTCTTATTGCAGTAATATTTGGATTTGTGGTATTGGTTGTTGTTAATGCTGCTCCACTTCTATTAGGAGCTGAACCACCCATGCTATTTCCTGTAAAAATATGCCCTGTTCCACCATCAATTTGATAAGCAATGATTGGATTTGCCTTTACAGTTGTTAGATAGAAACTATTGTTAGAAAAATTCCAAAAATCACCAGCAGTAATGGCCAAATTAGCAAGAGCAAAGCCATGGTTAAATACCTCATTATTGGCAAATGTATTATAATCATTACCGATACCAGTGGCACCTTGGCTTTGAAGTGCAGTATTTGGAATCTGACCAGTAGAAGGGTTGCCTAATGTATCTCTGATAACACAATTGATAACGGCGTTTGAATCATTTCCAAAGCCTCCAACTACATTTGTCGTTCCAAAAAGGATAGTTCCTACAGCTTGATCCGTTCCTTCAATAAAACAGTTTCTAAGCGTATCTAATTTAGCATCGTTTTGAAATCTAAATGTTGCGTTAGGGATAAAGGTGGTATTAAATGCCCTATTTCTAAATCTTAAAAATCTACCACTTCCTCCAAAACTTCCATCTATTTTTACCCTGTCGGCACCATTTAGTCTTATTAAGCCTCCAATATCACCAGCACCTTGAACATTTCCTACAATCAATCTTTCCGTAGTTCCGTCAGGTACAATCGCAAAGGTGTAATTACCTGCTCCAGTTTCATTAATTTGGTTAATACCGTTTAAGCCAGTTTCTAATAAGTCGCTGGTGATAATAGCCGTTAAATTACCGTTTAATGAACCGTTATTCACTGCTTCAAAAAGCCCTCCAACACCTGTTAAACTGGTATACGTTTGGCCTGCACCCACATTGACATTTCCACTCAAACCAGGAACAATTCTGTAAGAGAATAAATTGCTTGGAGCAGAGGTGATGGTATTTACATTGCTTGCCACAACACCACTTGGGAAACTAGATAAGTTGTTGCTTGTTGCAGAGTCTTGTGCCACAAAATAGAGGTAAACAGAATCGCCTAAGCTTAAACCAGATAAGGCCGCTTGCGAAATAGTGAATGTATATACTCCATTTTGTGCAGTACCAGATGTTCTTACTGCTGCGGTTGACAAGAATGAACCTGCGGCAAATTTTTTGAAATATACCCTTGGTTGAAGTCCGCCAACAACTGGAATACCTGTTTGATCTGTAAGAGTAAGTGTAATGTTTCTATCACCGGTAGAGGCGGTATTGCCAATAGTTGTTGTTCCAAAAATTGGAGCAAAAACATCTAAGGCCACAAAGTTACCACCATCAGCACCCATGTCGGATGGCGTAAAACCACTTCTGGTTTGTCCATCGTAGTCATCGGTAACACTTGCTATTACTACACCATTACCTTCAATAGGAGTGGCTTGTGTAGCGCTAATATGTAAGTCTCCTGAAAGGTATCCGCCATTTGGATTGATGAATTGTGGATCGGCAAATGCGCTTCCTAAATCGCTAGCTATCCATCCATTTTGATAGGCTGTTACATCTGTTGTTCCATTATTTAAAGTTCCAAAAACAAAACCTGCTCCGTTACCATAATAATTATTGTTGTTCAAATTTAGGGTAGTTCCATTAATTAAAAAGGTAGCATAATTTTTTCCAGTACCGCTGCTATTAGATCTGTTGTTTACAAAAATATTATTGCGTACAATATCAGTTCCCGCACCAGTCCTTTGGAAGGCAAACGTGTTTGAATTGGCATTCACAATATTGCTTCCGCCAATGTAAACACTGTTATGGTAGATGGTAATATTTCCACTGTTTTTTGTAATACCTCTTATAAAACTTGTCGATTGAACGCTACCACCTAGTGAATCCATTCCTAAGCGAATCATGTTATTTTGAATAACTCCATTTCCAGCTGCAATGTCCATACCTGTAATAAAGGCTACTGGGTTGGTTGCTGTGATATTTATGGTATGTATGTTATTTCTTGAAACAATATTTGTTCCGGTAGCAGGTGTTGAATAAAATAGACCTAAACAACTCAATGCAGCCGTTGTGCTAGTCCCATTATTGGTAAGATTTGCAATTGAGTTACCTGTGATAATAGAAGAGCCAACGGTGTGACTAGCAGATATACCGCAAAGGGTGGAGTTAGCTCCTCCAGCAGTAGTTGCCGAGGCAGTGTACAAATTAAATATGCGGTTGTTTGATACAGAATAAGTACCTGCTATGGTTGGCAATAAGGCAATACCTCTTGTGCTAGCTGCTTGAGTTCCAGTTGCAGCATAGTTGTTGTTAAAATTGCAAATGATGTTATTGTAGGTAGCAAAATTTGGCGTACCAGAGCTTGGATTAATAAATATTCCAGTTACTCTTTGAGCATAGGTTGATGTACTGCTACTTGATAAAATTTGAATACTTGAAGGAAGTGAGGTGTCGCCAATCATATTGTTAAATGTATTCACATTTGTTCCAAGGAAAACATTGATTCCAAAGAATTCAGGAGTATTGGTAGTAGCATTACCATATAAATCAAAACCACTGATAATATTGTTTGCAATGTTAAAGGTGTTTCCAGTTCCTCCTCCAGTCCTAATTCCAGAGGCACCACCATTTACGCCATTAGAGGTATAAGTAATTGCACCATTAGTAGTTCTTGAGCCAATTAAGTTTCCAACTATATTACCACAGTTTACGTTTCCATTTACCATGTTTATACCAAGAAAGTTAATAGCACTTCCACCATTACTTGTAACATTGAAATTTGTCAAGGTATTTCCTTGTATAGAAGTTGGAGTTCCCAATCCCACAGAAATATCCATTATGTTAAAAAGGTAAGTTGTAGCTCCTGTTAAAGAATAAGTGCCAGTTCCTGCAGCAGTGTTTCCTCCAATAAAATTGTCACTAATGATGAAACCACTTGCTGAGGTCAAGTTTGCCACATTAGGAGTTATCCAAAGCACTCTATGTGTAACAGCAGAAGTATAAGTTAAAGGATTTTGCTGGTAGAAGCGGTTATTGTTTATTGTCCAAGAGTTATTGTTTGCACCAACATAAATAGCCGCTGAGGCCAAAGATGCATGATAGAAATTGTAAATATTGCAACTGTCAATGATGTTGTTATCATTGTTAGTAGCAACTGTGGTAACAGAGCCAATTGATGAAACAGTAACCAATGGGTTGCCTCCAGCATTTTCGTGAATATGACAATTTCTAATGATGTTATTGTCGTTTCCATTAAACCCTGTTGTTGTTCCAAAGTTAACAACTCCAGCACCCACAGCACCAGTAGCCGTTTGGTTATTAGCCCTAAGGTCTGTGTATACAATTGTATTATTAGAAGCCTCGTTAATGAAACGTAATGATGGAGCCAATGATGTTGCATTGCTAATAATTAAATTAGTGCCCAAAGTAAAACCTCCGGTAGCACCTGGTCTTCCATCAATTTTCAAATAGTTTATTCCGTTAAAATCCATTGTAGCTACATTGCTGTTGCTTTCAATTCTAGCTGTTATACCTGTAGCCGGACGAATTAAAATAGGGTTTGTAGTGCTTGCGCCGTTATAAGCTACCCAATTTATTGGGAAGATTTCTCCACTCGCATTGTTATAAATGGTGTCTGTTAAAATGAAGGTAACTGGTCCAATCACCCCTAATGTTGCTAAATCATTTGAAGCAGCTGTAAGGGTGGTATACGCTTGACCTATACCCACATTATAGTTTCCATTTAATGGACCTAAAATCTTTCTTGAACCAACAGGGTCGCCATTGATTGGAGCAGTATTCAATCCGCCAATAACCAAGCTATCAACCCTCACATCTATAAAATTGTTAGCTATAGAAGTGGTTTTGGTATCATATGTAACCCAGAAATAATTAACTCCCGATGCCAATGTTCTAGATCCATTTACATAAAAGCTTCCGTTAGGAGCTACAATGGTTGAACCGAATTGATTAGAAGGAGCAAATGTTGCGCTATTGCCAGTAAAATACACCCTCGCATTTTGAATATCTGCGGTGTTTGTTGTACCAGCCGTGTTAAGTTTTAAAGAAGTTAAATTAAGTGCACTAAAATTATTTTGGGTATAAACCCTAATTCCAACAACAGCTTGGTTAGTAGCATTTATTGGAACTGCGGAGGTAATTTGGTCAACATTGCTAGAATCTAGCACCATGGCAATTCCAGTAAATTCGCCTTCATCTGCCCCAATATCTGGAGAAGACCCTGTACCTGTATATCCTAAATTACCTTGTCTAATGATATTATCGGCATCATTAGTTATTCCAGCCACATTGCTTGCGCCACTCTCGCACAGGGTAGAAACACTAGGGTCAAGGTGCAAGAAATTTTGGTCCGAACCAATGGTGCTCAAAAAAGTAGGATTTTGGCTTACAGAAGCTTGCTCAAAAGTTCCCATTCTTAATTTGAAATCTGCTAACAAAGAATCTCCGGTCACACCGTTAAAGAAAATGAGGTTAAAGGCACTTGGAATACCCGCATAAAAAAGATTTCTGTTAGAAGTATTTGCATAGTTGTTTAATGCTGCGGCAGTACGTCTTAATGCTACAGAGGTTCCAGAACCACTAGGAGTTGAATTGTTTACTAAAATATTATTTCTTAAATCCAATGTTACAGTAGTTGCGGTTGCATTTGCTGCATGTTGTATTGCTGCAGAAGAGAAGTTCGCTCCAGTTGAAGATGCATTTAACAGAATGGTATTATAGTAAATTCCTGCAGTGGTAGTAGCTGTGGCACTACTTACACTTATTCCAATAACTGTAGGGGTTGTTGAGTTTGAATTAGGTGCAAAGACACGAGAAATTAGGTTATTGAATATTTGGAATGTGCCCGATGTAGATGAGGTTAAGGAGATTCCAGAAACTACTGCAGCACCCGTTCCATTGGTTGAGATATCGTAAATTCTATTGTTAAAAATCCTTGGTACACTTGAACTCATAAGGATGCCATTAACTGTTGAGTTTCCGCTCAAATTATAAATGGTATTATAGGATACTGTTCTGGTTCCTGTTGCAGTAAATGCATACAAGCCATATACAAGACCCGTTCCTAAATGGTTTAGGTTGTAAATGGTGTTATATCTAAAGTTTTCGTTGGTTGGTGATGAGATATCATAAATACCATATAAAGCACCTGTACCAGTTGTTTTAGCAACATACAAATTAAAAATGGTATTGCTATCGCAAACAATTGTGGTACCCGACATTTGAATACCATACATCACAGAGCTAGCCCCTGTGCCTGTAATTGTCATGTTTTTTATGGTATTATTTTTTACATTTTGGTTGGTACCACTCAGTATATAAATTCCAATAGTAGTACCTCCTGTTGAGCCATTTCTCCATAAACTATCTACGGTGTTTCCAAGAGCATTCACAGTAGTAGCAGCGCCTCCGTTGTATATAGGATAAAGCGTTCCAGCTCCTGTTGTGCTAGAATTGAAGGTAATTCTACTGATGCTATTATTGTTAATATTTGTTGTTGTTGCAGTAGCAGTAATACCAATACCATATTGTGTGGTAAAAACACCTGTTAAAGAAACAGAGTCAATGATATTGTTGTTTACATTTAAAGTTCCAATTCCTGCCAATTGGCTTAAAATTATTGCAGTAGTTCCTGTGGTTGAATTTTTAGAATAACCATAAATGTAATTGTTATTTACGTTTACCGTTGTGGCAGCAGAGTTGACCCATATTGCAGCAAATTGAACTGTTGTATTTGGCGAACTGGTGCAATTTAAAAACTTGTTGCCATTGATATTTAAGGTATTCCCGTTGGCTCCTGATTGTGCCATTTCCATGTCAATGCACCAATTGATAGCTCCTGTAGCTGCCCCACCAATAATGGTGATGGTATTGTTGTTTACGTTGCAGCTCGCGCCCGGAGAGTTGCCAAATAACCAAATACCTCGGTTAGAGACAGGGTGATTTACACCCGTTCCGTCATTATTGTTTATGATATTGTTTGAGATATTAGAACCATATTGGTTGCTTATAAATGCAGCCGCACAGGCATTGCCTGCACCTGTGCCACCACCAAAGTTTTTAATGATATTACCAGTACTTGCTTGGGTACCTCCAATGTCGTTGTTCATATCTGCCAATGTATAAGGCGATGCCACAGAGCTACCTGCCAAGGCAATCCCTATGTTGCAATTTTGAATGGTATTGGTGTAAAACTTGTTAAAGGAACTAGCACCTGCAACACTAGTATTTACTATTGCTGTCCCAACTGTTGTCCTCGTGCAATTAACCACTTCAATCCCAGTTGAACCAGCAATATTTCCTCTTGGACCAGCACCATTGGTTATATTAAGTCTGTTTAATTGTATGTTACAGTTTTTAATGGTTACATTGTTTACACCATCCGTCGCGCTCACTCTGTATAGGCCATATCCTACTTCCATGGTAGTGATATTGGTTGTATTTGTGCTTGGGTCGAGCAAATCTATTCCATCTATTGTTACCCAATCTGTGCCAGAAATAGCCCACATCACGTCAATTGAATCCGTTGAACTAGCTATTTTCGTTCCAGCATAAGCAGTAATTAAAGGATTGCTGCTTGCGGTTGGAGCCTTTTGAAAGGTAATGGTGTTTGTAGATGAAACACTTGAATTCAAGGTAGCACTTCCCAATAAAATGGGACTGGTTAACAATTCAGAATATGAGGCTCCAGCACCAATATTGAAGGTTACGGCCCCATTTACCCCATTTAAATTAAGTGCATTCACTGCATCTAGAATGGTGGTATAGCTTCCTGGAATGGTATATGTGCCCGATAAGGCTTGCGCATTTCCAATGGAAACGTTGAGCGAGAAAAGGCAAATGACAAAAAGTAATTTTTGCCTCATTGAGTAAAATTGATTCATATTCATATTCGATTTTATTTATTTTATTTTCTAATTGTTGAAACGAATGTTTTAATAAGTGTTTAATTCAAACAACAAGTAAAGACTTAAATTTAAGGTAATGGGTTGCACCTAAAATTTAGCTCACCTTTATATGAAATGTGCAAATTTCTATGTCCTCAAAAATACAGAATACAGATATCACTACTCATTTGTTCAAGTCTTTACTCGCGTTCAGCGTATAAACAATAAAGATTCCAAATTGTTTTTTATTAAATAATTCAGCCTTCTCGAGAGTCCAAATGCTAAAATAAAATTATATGTCGATACAAATATTAAGAGATAATTAACAAAAAGGCCCCCAAATTAGTGCTCATGTGGAGGATGTTAGAAACAATTAAGCGCTATTTTCCGGTTAAAAATTTCCTTTTAGCCACTCGTATGGCCGGACTTACATCTGAGGTATCAAGAAAGTTTAGGATAGCCTCTATCTCTATCTTTATTTCTGGATATTTCTGACAAAATTGTACCAGTTTTTCAAGTGAGTACATAACAATAGCTGGTTTAGTTGTTGGGTTTGATATCCATTCCAAGAGTTTGTTTAACAATTGGCCTTCCTCATAATCAGTAAGTGGAAAATGACAAATTGCTCCCAATACATTCCTTCTTGCAGATTCGTTTTTGGTATTTAGTAAGTGATCAACCAAAGTATCAAGATGGGTATATAAAATTTCCTTATTCTTTTTTGCAATATGGGTTAAAAGCCAGGAGGAGTATTCGGGAAAAGGGTATTTATATTCCTCTCCCATTAGGCAAATTAATCCTGGAAGCTTATTAGGTTCAGCAATAAAAACTTCTGCCAATTTTGGAAAGCCCCTGGTTTTTTTGTTTTCTAAAATGAGGTTTTTTGCAAAAAGGATGCTTTTTTCCTTACTCATGCCGGTTGATAGAAATTAATTACAAGAGCAAAGTAAAGGTAATATTGGTGCCCTTTCCAAGTTCACTTGTGGCATTTATTTCTCCATGGTGTAAATCAACAAATTCTTTGCATAAAATAAGTCCTAGGCCAGTTCCTTGCTCATTATTGGTTCCCGGTGTGGAGACTTTTTCTTCTATTCTAAATAACTTATCTAATTTATGTTGGTCCATACCCACCCCATCGTCTTTAATGCTGCAGCTTAATAATTGGTCTTTGTAATCAATTTTTATGTTAATGTTACCGCCTTTGTTTGTAAATTTTATTGCATTCGAAACTAGGTTTCGAATGATGGTTGAAAACATGTTTTTATCAATGTTTACTATCAAATTTCTATCCACCACGTTTGTGATGGAAATTTCTTTTTGAGCTGCTTGTGCTCCAAGTAAATCAAGGGTATCTCCCAAAATATCAGCTAGCTTGTGTGGTGCAGGAATAAAACTAATTTTGCCTGTTTTCAACCTAGACCATTCTAATAAATTTGTTAATAGGCCAGCTACCTTTTGGGTAGAATTCTGTATCATGTTTGCATAATCGTCAATTTCCGCATAGTCTTTTTCCCTAACTTGACTCATCAAAATTTCGCTTAAGTTAATTATGTTAGCAAACGGGCCTCTTAAATCATGGGCGATAATAGAAAAGAGTTTGTCTTTGGTGGCATTGATTGACGATAATTCTTCGGCATTCAATTTAAGTTCGTCGAGCAAAAGTTTTTGTTCTCTTATGTCTTCTATGGTAGAGAGGATAAAGTCCTCCTCTTCAATTTTAATTAAATCAACGGAAATAGATGCGTAAATTAAATTCCCATCTTTTTGTCTAAAGACCTTTTCTACATTGCGCACTTTGCCTTTTTGTTGCAGTTCAAATACTATTTGTTGTCGTGCTGCCTCATTTTCCCATAAGTTGAGGACCAAGGTGCTTTTTCCAACAACCTCGGATGAGCTGTATCCAGAAAGCGTTTCAAACCCCTGATTCACTTGAAAGATTTTGCCATCTACCTTTCGTGTAAGCAAAATGGCATGGGGAGATTCATTGAAAACCTTAA
>JBILVK010000196.1:0-3706 GCA_044370475.1 Bacteroidia bacterium | reverse complement strand
CGATATGCCACAGTACATAGGCTGAGACCGGCATTGGCCACGCAGCTGCCGGAGCAGAGGAATATGCAGGGCGTGGAGGGCTATGCTTCGGTAAACACGACGGAGATCTGCTCGCCCACCTGTCCCGCATTATCCGGGATCACCAGCAAGGGCGGCAACCAAATCCAAAGTCCCCTGGACCACATGGACCTCGGCGATAAGCGAAATGGGGGGAATGGGGGAATGGTGAGTAGTTGGCGGCAAGCGTAAAAGGCGACACAGCAAGAATGAACGACAGAAATAAACATAAAGTAACAGGACAAATGAACCGTCAGACAGCCGACCCAAAATCCAAGGCTTCTGAATTTTTATTTTTTCCCACCGCACATTTTTTAAAAACAATTTTTGCCAGCCGCCCAAATGGCACGACTTGTCCCGACTTGTCGGGATTTGGTTTTGCCCGACACAAAAGCCGACCCTTCGCAAAAACAAAAGAGCCATCTATTGCCAACGCCTCATTCATCAACAATCAAAATAAATACTATGAAATTAGATTTCGTTTTCAAATCTTCTGACCATTTACGATACGAAAATGGCAGACACGTATCTGGACCTCATGGCGGTGCACGAAGAGCAGTAAAAGTTGAGCCGAATATTTCAGGAGGCGAAGGCGTTACTGTTACAATGTATAATCTTGACGGGAACCATCCTGTTTGGCAAAACAATGTTCAGATGGCACCAAAGCAAATGAAGGTCATAGAGCAGACAAATGACAAAATTGTTTTGCGTGGCTACGGTCACGATGCTATGGGAGCTTCATTCGCTGACTACGGTTTGACAATTAAACTCAAAAACGGTGAGTTAGAAAATTGCATTTTACATATGCACGACAGAGGAGTGGACATAGAATATTTACCTTAGCCGAATATTGATCATTATGCCAGAAATTAATTACGGATTAGACCCAATAGAAGTCATCATCAGGCTAACGCCTGATGATGTTATTGAGTTTAATAAATTGAACGATTTCTCTATTGACCAAATAAAAGCAGATGTATCAGGCAAAGAACTTTACTGCCATTTTCAAAAAATCAGTGACACTGAACACAAAATATTTATCCCCACATTAAACGGACAGTTTGAAGCCCTTGTTAAGTGGTATTCGGTAGCAGACACTTATCAAGCAGTTTTTGACAAAAAGAAAAAAACAATTTACAGAACTACCATCCTTACACCGCAAGCAGACAAAAGCATTTCGGAAACTTGTTTTGTAAAAATCATTGACATCAATGAAGGAGGAAAAGCAAACAGGGCATCAGATGAATTTGAGGAATTATATAAAAGGGTTTGCAGGCAACCAATAGTTTCCAACATCAACATTGAAAATCAACAGGAAATTTGGTTTAAATGGATTGAAGCACAAAAGGCAATAATTCAAAAACTTCAAGAGCCAATTGAAATTGTTGGAAAACCTGAATGGAACCTTGTAACTCTGCCTTACAAAGATGCAAATGGGAAGCCAATGACTTCCTATGAAGTTTCTATAAATATAAAGGAAACAATTACATCAGAGTATCTTCCATTAGAAAACGCTTTAAAAGAATATGGAATTAGTAGCCCGTTTCATTCAGATGGAACAATAATGCTTACTGCTGAGGAAATTGAAAAGGTTTTGGACCCATTATTAAAATCGCAGTTTAGTACAACGTTTGAAAGAGAAAATGCAATTTCAGCCGTTATAAAGTTGAAAAATCGTATTGACTTTGAAATTAATAATTATTTAGAGAGTATAAATTGGAAGGTCAAGGCTGAAATTGATTATGAAAGCAATTTTATTATTCTATTTGCATTGGATAATTTGCGTAGCGAAAAAGAAAGATATTCTACCAATTACAGAGAGATACAAATACCCGCTGAATTAGTTGATAAATATCAACTCGTAAGAAAAGGCATCTACGCTGTAATAAAGACAACTGATGCTAACGATATTCAAGCCCAACAGAAATTCGACATACCATTAAGAGATAATACCTATGGTAAGATACTAGAAACAAAAAAATCAGAAATTAGAAAACAGTTAATAGATAAATGTAACAGTCTAAGAAAAGAAGGATACAAGTTTGCAACATTGTATTTAGGAGAGTATTTTTCTTACAACAGAGATAAATTTTCCGAAAGTAGTTTTAGTGAAGAGTTTGATTTAAAAATCAAAAGGGAACTTATTCCTTATAAAGAATTGATAAAGTATAATCCTACTACTAAAACATTGTCATTTGATTTCGATATTTTTGAAGAATTAGATAGCCCTTCAACATTTCTGAAATCAATTAAACGTTTTAACTTTCAATATGACCCCTTAAGTCCGACTTTTAAGTTTAAGGTAAAAACAAACTTTCTTGCAAAAAAAACACAGAAGCAATTATTCTTAGACAAGCTTAAAAAATTAAGAGGTGCGGAGTTTGTTGCAGACTTAAACAAAAAGACAGTTGAAACAGATGATGAAACACCAACAACAAGAAAAAGATTAGAGAGGCCAGTTTACCTTGGAAAACTCAACACCAAGTCTTCTAATCTAAAAAAGATAGTTCTGTATTTGCCAAACAATTTTCCGTTTGATAGAATCAAGGCAGAAGAAGTTCTTAACTTTTTGAAAAGTAAGAAAAGTGAAAAGGTATCTGTAATTCAGGCAAGTCTTCCAGGTGATGAGGCAAAAATAAATTGGTTGGTTGATGCAGTTAAGAAAATCACAAATCCTACTGATGAACCAAACGGCAAAGCAGCAAATGAAAATCTGGGTGAATTTTTAATAGATACTTCAAAAGCAAGGCCGATTGTAGATGAAAATAAAGTAACAGTCGGTTCAGAATTCTACCATCAAATAAAAAACAATGAACTTCTTAGATTAAATGAAAGTCAACGTAAGGCAGTTTTAGCATCAATCCATTGTTCTGACTTAGCATTGCTTCAAGGTCCACCCGGAACGGGTAAGACAACTGTTATAGCGGAAATCATTTGGCAAATAATTAGTCAGAATCCAAAACACAAAATACTTCTCACATCAGAAACAAATTTGGCGGTTGACAACGCATTAGACCGTTTGCTTAACACTAAAGGTGTGAATCAAAAATTAGTTGACTTCACTACTCTGATAAAACCTTTGAGGTTTGGAAAAGCAGGAAAGATGGACGAAGAAGGAGCAAAATATTCTGTTGACAGAATTATGTCATGGCTTGACAGCTCATACATAGCCGAGGAAATTGATGATGAAATAATATTAGAAGACACAGATGAAGATTTTGAAGAAAATTCAGAAAAAAACAGCGTTGAAAACAACGCTGTTCAAGATTGGATGAAACGCATTGCAAGCAGAGCAAAAAATAATGACCCAAAATATGCAACTGCTCTCAAAGATTGGGCTATGGAACTTTCACGACCAAAGCCTGAAGTAAAAATCTTATTCAAAGAAAAATACTTTGAATACACCAACATCATTGGCTCAACATGTAGTTCAAGTGGCAGTTTCTCATTTAAAAATGAATACGCAAAACTTTCTTTGCAAAAATTATTTATCAATTATTACAAAGCGGAAAAATACAAAGAGAGTATCAGCGATATCAACTACCAATTAAACAAAGGTATTGAGGAAGACGATTTTTCAATAATTGAAAGAATTTGTAGGCGATTGAAGATTAAAAAAGAAGAACTTCATAAACTTTTAACTAACCCC
>JBILVK010000225.1:0-3030 GCA_044370475.1 Bacteroidia bacterium | reverse complement strand
TTGCCATTCTCAATAATTACAACACCTGTTGAGTCTCTTGCATAGATAGGATTAGAAGGCACACACAGTTTGTTAAAGTCTAATGCCAATGCAATAGTATTGTATTTGTCGAGCTCAATTTGCGTATAACCACCTACACGTAAATTGATGGGAATAAAGTTTTGAAATTGCTGACTGGTATAAGATATTTTTGAACCAATATTGGTTAGGGCAGCACCAATGCCATAATTTAAATTATACTTTTTACCCTCAATTTTTATCTTGCCTTTATTGGTGTAATAAGAAGTGATATCACCCGCAAATGCGTTACCTGCACGCACAGGAGTTTGTCCTTGGTTAAAAGCTCCAGCTAAATCGCTTCTGATATACCTAAATGCAATACCCAAAGAAAAGTGTTCAGATAATTTAGACGCATAGCCTAAATCAACTGCCAATTCATTGGGATTATAATTACCTGTGCTGTTTCCAAATTGGTCGGTGAATTGGATTTGACCCAAAGAAAAATAACGCAAAGAACCAGAAACGGCCGACCTATCGCCCACCTTTGCGTAGCCTGTCATGTAGGCCAATGAAATATCTGGAACCAAACTTCTCAACCAAGGAGTATAGCTTAAAGATACAGCCCCTGCTTTTTCATTAAAAACTATCTTAGATAAATTCCAATGCATGGCATTTGCATCGTTAGGAGTTGCCACTCCCACATCACCCATACCGCCACCTCTGGCCTCTGGGGTAATCATTAAAAAAGGAACAGCGGTTGTAATTGTATTTTGCCTTCCATCTAATTGAGAGTTACTACCCGCAATTTGAGCCTTTACATCATGGGTTAAGGAGCTTGCTAACAAGCCAATTATGAATAAGGAGCCTAAAGATCTATTTTTTCTCATGTTTCTGTTTCTGCACAAATATTTCGTTGCCCAATTTTAGGATTTAATTTAAGATTACCAATTTTTCTGTTTTTTCTACCATTTTTTGACCTGGCGATTGGATTTTACATTTATAAATATACACTCCATTGGCCAATTTATCGCCATAATCGTCTTTTCCATCCCAAAATAATTGGTCGAAATGAGTTCCCTCATTTAGGGTATTAACCGATAAAGTCTTTGCAAGTTTTCCATTTACCGTAAATATCTGAATCATCACCTGCATTTCTTGCCCTTTTAAGTTATGGTCGAAATGAAAAGTAGTGGCATTATTGAATGGATTAGGGTAATTTAACAAATGGTCAATGCTAGGTTTTTCTGAGTTCTTTACCTCAAACTCTATGCTGGCTTCAGAAACATTGTTGTACACATCATAAGCCCTAAAAGTTAATTGGTGTTTCCCTGCAGGCAAGCCGCTCATGTCGTATGCCACTTCTCCACTTTGATAAGAATTTAAAGTAGCTTGGTAGTAGTCGTTTACCACTACAGCTTGCGTTTGGTTGTTGTTCATCACAAATAAAAGATCCCTACCAATTCCTCTGCCTGTGGTGTTAATTCCATTTTCATCAAATAATTTGGCAATTAATTTCGGACTTTCATTGGTAGTACCGCCATTAACGAATTTTTCGTCGTTTAGGTATAATTTAATTTCTGGACCTTTTTGATCTATGCCTGCGCTATCGGCAGTTCCTCCAATAAGGATATCATTGGTATATCCATTTCCATCTAATTCTTTGTTGTCGCTGTAATAACTAATTTTTCCTTTGCCATATTCATAGGCAATGTCTTTAGGCACTACAAAACTAAAAGCGAACTCTCCATTTTGCACGCTCGATTTGCCTCTATACAACACATTGTTTTGCATATAAAAATTCATGGGCGTGCTCTCTGGTGGATTGTTTCCAAGGGTTACATAATTGGTAAACTTATCGTAAACCACAGGGTAAATTACCCCATTAAAATTGTTTACTTTATTTCCGTTATTGTCGGTAATAATTCCCTTAATCTCAAACTTTTTTAAAGCCTTTAAAGTATCTTGAAACAACGCATAATCTGTACCATTTACCTCCACGGTTTTTACATTATGTTTGGTATAGGCCAACATCAAGAATGGGTCGCCCAACAGCGTAAAGTTACGCGTATTGGCATCCCCTAGGTTGTAGGCATTTTTTGTTTTGCGAACCACATCCCCTAAGCGAGGCGGGTTCAATTGAGAGATGGAATCAAAGCCTACATTTTCATAAAACTTTCGGTTCAGCACTTCATTTTGGCCAGAATAAACCAAACGCACCGTAGTAAACAAACCAATACCCCCTCCAATTGGGTTCAGCAAAACTTGTTCGCCTGCGGCATAACGAGCAGGGTCATCAAACCTACTAAACTCACAAGTGGCAGTTAAAAACAATGGCAATTTAATCCCATTGGCCGCAAGTCCGTTTGTCCACTTGTTAATATCATCAAGCCCCATCACACGCTCTGCTGTAAGTCCCACCTCACCGCCGTGACCAGTATAATTAAAAATGAGCACACCGTTCTGAATCGAATTATTGATGGCCTTTTGTGCTTCAGGAAAACGCGCACCCCCAGCAGTACTTTCCTTTTTATAGGCATCTAAATATATCTTGTCTACATTGTATTCTGGGTACAAGTTTAAGATGTTATTGGCTAGGTCGTCTGATTGAGTTTGGTGTAAATTTCCATCCTCATCATCTGCCACAAAAACCAGTTTATTTCGCCACGGACCAAAGGCCTCGGCATTGGAATATGAGATGAATTTATTCACCATTAAAGCCGCTTCATTTTCATTGGTAACAGGTAATCTACCAATGCCCATATCAAGCACCTCGTTTACATTAGAACCCATATCCCATCGGCCTTCAGTGGCATCTAGAAAACCAAAGAAGTCATCAGAGCAATAACTGCCTGTAGGGTTAAAAGATTCCCAAGATTCGAAGGTAGGAATGAAATTGGTATTGGGATTTTGGCGGTATTTATAGTCATAAGAAGCCCTTCCAAAAAACGCGGCATACTTAGGCGCAAGCGATGGAGAAGTAGCTCTGTCATAAAACATCTTAAAGAAATCTCTGATGGCAGAAATGTCTTG
>JBILVK010000195.1:0-3745 GCA_044370475.1 Bacteroidia bacterium | reverse complement strand
CTGAACCGATTGTGCCAATAAAACATAAACAATATCTCCCGTTCTAAAGAAGCTAAGTGGGTTTCTGTTTGAACCAAGCACCGAGTCGACCGTTAAATCTGCATGCAATTGAACCACAAAAGTGTCTAAGCCTGCCACCCTAGATTTGGCGGCAGTTACAACACTTCCGCTAACATAGGTACTGGTGCGCTCCACGGCCAATTTTAAATGATGGAAGTATACGTCGTACTTTTCCATTTGTAACATCTCTGCAGCCGAAGCATTCGCCTTTTTCAAATTGCGATTCAGTTGGGCTTGCTTAGTTTCAGAACAAAGGTGTTGCGCTTGTAATTGGTTCAGACCGAAAAAAAATAAGAACCCAAGAGAAAAGAAAATTTTTTGCATGATTTTGATTAAACGAAGTGCCGCAAGTTAACAAAAAAACCTACATTTGCCAGTCTTCGGAGAGGTGTCAGAGTGGCCGATCGTGCAAGCTTGGAAAGTTTGTGTACCGCAAGGTACCGGGGGTTCGAATCCCCCCCTCTCCGCCAAACAAATAAAAGCCTGGTTTTGCTTTGCAAAACTGGGCTTTTTAGCGCTATCACGTCAAACCCGCAGCGCAGCGAAGGATTTGTAAGTGGTGGCGCAAAAAAGCCCACTGATTGGAGCGGAGCGGAAAGCAGCAGGCTTGAATTTGTTTGAAGCACCCCCATCCGGGATCACGAAGTAATCCCCCCTCTCACCCACCGTAGCCCTTCACCTACGCCAAAGCCTCTGCATACAAAGTTATGCCAAGCTGCCATTACCCAAAAAACACAAATTATCCTCAAGCCCTAGCGAAGCTGGCTTTGCCTGAAAAACTTGAATCATTATCGACCCCAACACCTAAGCCAAGGCCTCTGCATACAAAGTTATGCTAAGCTGCCATTACCCAAGAAACACAAATTATCCTCAAGTATTAAAAATAAATCCTACGCCAAAAACATTTTCGATACTCAAGCTTGCATCGTCTTTTAAATATTTGCGCATCTTGGTAATAAAAACATCCAAGCTCCTTCCCATAAAATAATCATTCTCGCCCCAAATTTCTTTGAGCATATCCTCGCGCTTTACCACCTTGTTGGCATGCTTGCACAAGTACAACAACACCTCCGATTCCTTCTCAGTAATACGCCGCAAAACCCCACCTAAAGCAAGCGATTGATTGGCAAAATCAAACACATAAGCACCAATCTGTATGGGAGCCACATCCACAACATTGCGCGCAGGCAATCTCCGCACTATGGCCCTAATCTTCCACAACAACTCATCCTCATCAAAAGGCTTGGTAATGTAATCATCAGCCCCCAACTCATAACCAATGAGCTTATCTTCCTTCAACGATTTTGCCGTTATAAAAATGATAGGCACCAAGGCATCAAGCTCCTTAATAGCCTTAGCCAAACTAAAACCATCCATCTTAGGCATCATCACATCTAAGATACACAGGTTGTACTTACCCGCCTGAAACGCTTTAAGCGCTATTTCACCGTCTTTGCAAAGTTTAACATCAAAACCCTCACCTTCTAAAAAATCAAGCAGCAAAACGCCTAAATTAAGGTCGTCTTCTGCCAATAATATTTTTGGATTCTCCTTACTCATGGTTCACCTTAAGCCTAAACAATATGCAAGTTCCCTTCCCCAAATCACTGCGCACCTCAATAGCTCCACCATGCATTTCAATCATCTTTTTCACATAAGCCAAGCCCAATCCAAAACCCTTCACATCATGAATATTACCTGTAGGAACCCTAAAATATTTTTCAAAAACTTTCTCCTGCATCGCAGCCTCTATGCCAATTCCCTCGTCCGTAATTTTACAAACAAAATTGTCGCCCACATTCTCTGTTTCAATCGTAATCTTCGGCTCACCATTCGAATACTTAATGGCATTGTCCAATAAATTGCAAACCACGTTTGATAAATGGTTGCGATCACCCCTTACAAAAACTTCTTTTGCCAAAAAATGGCTGTCCAAAGAGCCCTGTAAATTTTCGGTCTGAACCGATATGCATTTTACAGCATTTTGAATTAGGTCATGCATGTTTACACGCTGCATATCTAAAGGAATCTCTCCCTTCTCAAGAGCGGTCATACTTAACACTTGCTCTACTTGCAAACGCAGCTTCTCATTCTCTGCCAAAATAATGCTGCTATAATGCCTAATCTTATCCGGCTCCTTTATATTGTTATCACGCAGGAGCAGCTTACCCGCCAAAGAAATATTGGTTAGAGGGGTCTTAAACTCATGGGTCATATTGTTCAAAAAATCAGTAGTTCTTTGCGCCAATTTCTTTTCATGCACCAATGCCCTAATTGTTTGAATGAACAACCAAAAAACAAGCAAAATGATAAGGATAGATGATAAGAATAACAATCCCATCTCTTGCACAATAAAAGTTTTCCGTTGTGGCAAAATAAGCTTTAACTCCAAGCCATTTCTAAAAGCAATTTCCTCTAAACGCTTTTTAAAAATATTTTTGCTCTGCTCACTGTTACCATGCTTTCTGCCATGTTTGCCACCTTGCACAACTTCATAACTATACTCAATATGAAAATTATAAAAGCCCATAAAATAATTCAACAAAGAATCAATCTTCCTAGCCTCCGACTTTCCCAATTCCAATTTACAATCTTTCCCTTCCTCCTGCACACAACACATACTCATCTTCTCGCAGGTTTGCTTATCGGCACATAATTCTTGGGCCGTTCTAGACAATACCATATTTGCCTTTTCATTAAACAATTCCTCCTTAGCTTCTGCCGTTTTAAACAGCCAAGTTATTTGAATGCCTAGCAATACAGCCAATGCAATTGCCGAAAAAGCGATGAATAAAAAGTGCCTGTCTTTTTTCATGTTCGCCACAAATCTAGGCATTTAAATTGGCTCTCAAACCTCTTAACAAGTCGTTAACAAGACAATAACTAGGCACTAACAAAATATGCTTTGTAGGCGCTTTACATTTGTACCATACAATTAAACAAAAAACCATGAAAAAATTAATCTTAAGTTCGGCACTCGCTTTATTTATTGGTGTATCTGCTTTTGCTTGCGAAGGTGGCAAATGTGGTAAGGGCGACAAAAAATGCGACAAAAAAGAATGTACCAAAGAACCTAAAGGCGATAAGAAATGCAGTCCGGGTGAATGCAAATTCGAGAAAAAAGGAAACAAGGATTGCAACAAACCTTGTAAGGTAGAAACAGGTGCAAAACCTGCTAAACCAGCAGAAACAAAATAATTTGTTTATCAAGCAAAAAAGGGGCCTTTTGGCCCCTTTTTTGCGCTATTCTGTTAACAATATCTTTTTCAACAACATTTTTTCTCCCAGCCTAAGCTTCAATAAATAAACCCCTTTTGGCAACTCAGAGCTGTCTATTTCAACTTCATTTTTGCTTTGGTTCAGACCGAAAGATTTAAGCACTTTGCCGCTTGCATCTATGATTTCTACTTCATCTATAGGTGATGAGCCTGAGTAAATACGAACAAAATTGCTTGCTGGATTTGGATAAACCACAATGGATTCTGATTCAAATTCTTCACTTATTCCAACTGGAACAAGAGGACTTGCATTTATTTTTTTATCTGTATAAACCTTGTAGGCACCAGCATTTAAAGCAATCTCGGCGTTTACATCCAATACCTCAATAGAGTCTCCATACACATAATTGTACCACCAACCTGTATGTTGAAATACTGGTTTGGCTATACCTGCTTTAATGTCAAAA
>JBILVK010000194.1:0-3805 GCA_044370475.1 Bacteroidia bacterium | reverse complement strand
AGATATTATTGCCTGTGGATTTTCTTATGTACTTAGTTCAGGTGGTAAACCCAGTGCTTTGGCTGGCAAAGATGTTTTAAAAGCAATGCATAAACAAGCCAATGGGCGCATTGTTATTATGCCTGGCGGCGGAATACGAAGTACACATTTAGAAGAAATCATCACTTATACAGAAGCTAGTTGGGTACATTCATCTGCCATACTTGATGGGGGCGAAATGCCAGATGCTGCAGAAATTAAAAAGCTACTTACATGTTTAAATTAAATTTGAAATGGCTGTTTTTATTAGGCATGGTGGCTTCATGGAGTTTTGCATGGAGTGAGGTTCGTACTCAAAACTTAGCCGATGCCAAATGGCAATTTAGAAAAAAAGGTGATAGCACTTGGTTAAGTGCAAGTGTACCTGGCAATGTGCATACAGATTTAATGAAACATGGACTTATAACCGACCCTTTTATGCAAGCCAATGAAAGCAAGGTACAATGGGTTGGAGAGGCAGACTGGGAGTACAAGTGCAGCTTTGAGTTAAGAAAAGAGGAAGCTCTTAAAAACCATATTGAACTAAGCTTTGAGAACCTCGATACCTATGCTAAGATTTCTATCAATGGTAAGCAAATTGAAGAAACAAACAATCAGTTTAGGACTTGGACCTATGATGTGAAGCAATGGTTACATGTAGGACAAAATACCCTGCATATTGAACTTTTATCTGTGCTAAAAAAAGGTAATGAACAAGCAAAAAAATACAGCTATCCCCTACCTGGTGGCGATGCTATTTGGACCAGAAAAGCACAATATCAATACGGTTGGGACTGGGGTCCGCGCCTACTCACATGCGGTATAGACAAAGTTAGTTTATGTTTTTGGCAAGAAGCTAAGATACAAAACCTACAAACAAATTATGTGATACACAGCGATACCTCTGCAACTGTAAATATGTTTGTGAATATTGCATCTGATAAAGCACAAGAAGCTAAGGTTCGCGTGTTGTTTCAGGACATTCCAGGCATGCAA
This sequence comes from Bacteroidia bacterium, assembly GCA_044370475.1. Taxonomy (GTDB): domain Bacteria; phylum Bacteroidota; class Bacteroidia; order UKL13-3; family UKL13-3; genus B1. The sequence goes on along the minus strand of JBILVK010000194.1, from coordinate 2,791 downwards.
TTAAACCGTGATATAAAACAATATTTGAAGTCAGGCACGAACCAATTACAAATAAGCTTTAAGATCCCCAAGGTGAGGTTATGGTGGAGCAATGGATTGGGGGAAGCCTTTCTTTACAAATTGAGTATAAGCCTCGAAATAGCCAAGAAAGAGCATGCAAATTACCCTGTAAAAATTGGATTTAGAACCATAGAAATTTGTCAGACACCCGATAGCCTTGGCAGTGAATTTTCGTTTAAGATAAACGGCAAAAAAGTCTTTATCAAAGGATCCAATTACATTCCGCCACATAGCTTTTTAAACGGTCTGAACCAAAGCACCTATAAAGATTTGGTGGAAGAAGCAAAGTCCACCCACATGAATATGCTGAGGGTTTGGGGAGGCGGAGTGTATGCAGCAGATGCCTTTTATGAAGCATGTGATGAAAACGGAATTTTGGTATGGCAAGATTTTATGTTTGCCTGTGCCATGTACCCAGGCGATGAAGCCTTTATTGCCAATGTAAAAAAAGAAGCAGAAGACCAGGTGAAACGATTGAGAAATCACCCCAGTTTATCCATTTGGTGTGGGAACAATGAAGTAGATGAAGCTTGGAAAAACTGGGGATGGCAGAAACAATATGGCTATAGCTTTGGCGACTCTAGTGAAATAGCAAATGCCTATCATAGGCTCTTTGTTAAAACCCTAGGAGAGGTAATTAAACAAGAAGACATTGGAAGATTTTATTGGCCCTCCTCCCCTTCTATTGGTTGGGGGAGACCACAAAGTTTATTACAAGGCGATATGCACTATTGGGGTGTTTGGTGGGGCATGGAACCCTTTGAAAAGTATGAACAAAAAGTTGGAAGGTTTATGAGTGAGTATGGGTTTCAAGGAATGCCAAGCCTACATACTTACAAACAGTTTATGAATACAAAAGCAGAAGAATTTGATTCAACTTCTTACAAGCAACATCAAAAACATGGAACGGGATATGAAACCATAAATACTTATTTGGAACGCGATTATGACAAACCTAAAACCTTCGAAAATTTTATTTACACCTCACAATTGGTTCAGGCAAGAGGCATGCAAATAGCCATTGAAGCCCATAGAAGAGCCAAACCCTATTGTATGGGCACCTTGTATTGGCAATTGAATGATTGTTGGCCAGTAAGCACTTGGAGCAGCATTGATTTTTATGGAAGAAAAAAAGCATTTCATTACCAATTAAAGCGCTTATATGCAGAACAGTTGATATCGTTTAAAAAGCAAGGAGACTCTGTATTGGTGTACGTGATAACAGATAAACAAGAAAGCAGCACGGGTAGGCTTAGGATGCGTTTATTGACCTTTGATGGAAGAATACTTAAGACCCTCGAAAAAGAGCTCATGTTAGAAGCCAATTCTAGCGCTGTAAAAGGCGTTTGGTTCGAACCGAATTTACCCGATTTTGATGCAAAGAAAAATGTGTTACAAGTAGAATTTATAAGTAAAGATGATACTGTGATGGGCTTACATTATTTTGTAAATCCAAAGAATTTAGCATTACCAAATGCCCAATTAACAATGACTTTAAAAGGGAATTCTTTGTTGTTACGCAGTGATGTTTTGGTAAAAGATTTATACTTAGATACAGAAGATGGGCGCTATACATTTAGTGATAATTATTTTGATTTATTGCCTGGCGAAGAAAAGTGGGTAGCGGTAAAAACTGATGCTTATGATAAAATTGAGGTGCAGAAAATTAGATTTACCAATTTGAATAAGAAGCTATAAATCTTTGTTTTGATTAAACATAAATTAAAATAGATTTAAGATACATTTAAAAGACTTAATTTGTTGTTAATTTTCTGAGAATAGCAATAAAATATGGCCTTGAGCAAAGCTAACAAACATTAAATAGCTTAGCTTGTGAACAAATTTTATTGCATATGAGAAGCATTCAAACAAATTCTAATTTAGCCAAATTATTCCTGCTATTAACATTTCAACTTTGTATTTCTTTGGTTCATGCAAAAGGTGAAGATCCCATTCTTTATGGCATTAATTACTTATCGCCAAAGGCAAATTCAATTGAGATAAATGTAAATACCAATTTCATTATTAACTTTATGCATCCTGTGAGGGACTTAGAGGATTATAGTGCCGAATTGGAAATAAAGGCCTTAGGTAGTGCCATAGAATATACGGTTATTAAGCAAGATGATCCTAAAAAAATTATACTAAAGCCTAAGAAAGCTTTGCCTGTAAATGCAGTTGTTGAGGTAAAAATAAACACGCATAATTTACAGGATGTTGCTATAGGTGAAGGAATTTACGAATATTCATTTACCACCCAAAAGCAGGCCAATTCGGGTTCATTGTTAAATGAAGATTGGTTAAGAAAAAAATTAGAGGAAGGCAATGGAACGGCTGTAAAAACAGCAGGTATAGGCAGTGCCATCATAAATGATTTAGCAAATAGGATTCCTTTTAACATGAGTGTATCTGCCAAAAACGAAAACGATTATTTCTTTACTGCCAGTATGCTTTCTCCGAATAATGACGATAGGTTAATGATCATAGATGGGAAAGGACAATTGGTTTACGATAAAATTACCCCTTATAATTCTTTAGATTTTAAAATGCATGCGGATACTACATTTTCTTATGCCATTTTGGCTATAAATGCCGACGATTATGGCTTTGTGGTAATGGATAGAAACTTTATTGATATAGATACCATAAAGGCTGGTAATGGGTATGTAACCGATATACATGAATTGGTGAAAGATCATAAAACAGGAAATTACTTTTTGTTGGCACAAAG
>JBILVK010000193.1:0-3828 GCA_044370475.1 Bacteroidia bacterium | reverse complement strand
AAAATAAACAAATGCTGCAATACCAATGGCTAATCCAGGTTTAAAGTTTGTTCTATAGCTTAGCAAAATTATGAGCAAGGTTCCCGAAATGCCTGGAGTGTAGGCACACAAGGCCATGAGTAAAATAATTAACACATAAATTAGCCAAGGCAGAATTTTATGTTGAATTTGGAGTTGGTTCAGAACGAAATAACTGCAGTATAAGATGGCGGAAGTATTTGCGACAGTGGTAAGGTAAAAATAATTGGGGTTTGATCCATGGTAAAAACTGTTTGCGAGGGAGGTTAATCCTAGTATAAATGCCAGAATAAGCGCGCTTAAAAGTGCTTGATATTTATTGGCAGTTTTGAGTGTTTTATTAAAAAAGGTGGCTTCATTCACAGCTACCCAATAATATGCTATGAGTAAAATAAGGTTATATACATGTATCAAATTTGGTGCATGGAACATTTGAATAAAGGTAAATAATCCGCCGCAAGCCATTAAAATACCCAGAAATGCAATTATGGCTGATTGGGAAATGAAAAAGGATGCAAGTCCTATAATAAGTGAAACGAAGGCTAAATTTTGTTCACTAAAATTGGAGGAACTTAGGCCAAACAAAAACATCACATAGCCTATTAAAAAAAGTGAAATGGCTGTTGAATCATACATGAGGCTTTTGGAAAATTGGTGTATGATTAAGCCACCTGCTAATGCAACAAGTCCAAAGATAATGAGTCCGGCAGTAGAATTATACAACCCAACCACAAGCAAAAATCCGGTGAAGGCCAGGGTTGCTAATGCACCGCCAATAACGCTCAATACTCTGGTACTTATGGCTGGTTCGGGCTCTTGTTGTGTTTGAATAAATTGGGATAACAATTCTTCATCACAAGAAAAATCTGGGCCTTCTTGATCCTTTATTTCTTGGATTAATGGAGAAATATCAGTTAGTGCTTTCATGAATCCAAAGTTTATTTAGGTATAAAATCCATTTACTTAAGAGACCTACAACAATGATTATGAAAAAACTCAGGGTAAGCAAAGTACTTTCTTTGAGGTCTGAATTTTCGATAATCAACACGCAAAGGCAGATAAGTAAACTTAGGCCAATGATGGCAAGGTTGAGTGTTTTCTTTTCATGAAAAACTTGGTATAAACCCGCGCTATAAATAAGTATAATGAAGTAAAATAGGTGAATTGCGTAGACCTGTGAATGATTTAGGATGATTAAAGAAATTGCCACGGTACCTAGGATTCCTATTTGGAGTGCCAGTAGATTTTTGAACCAATTGTTTGGGCAATGCTTATCAACTATGGGTTTGGCGAATGTATTTAATAAATATATGGCTAAAACGATGCTTACTTGTAGTATTATGAGAAAATTTTCTGACCAATTTTGGGCAATTTGAAGGTGATAAAATACCAGGGTTGTTTGAACCAAAATTAAGAGAAGCAGCCATAGGGCGGAGAATTGAGTAAAGATAACGAGCAATAAAATGGAGAGTGTCCAATTGAGGAAGAAGTCGTAGGCATTGGCACCTGTTTGATAAATTTGTCCGAATACTGCAAAGAGTACCCCAATTAAAATGGCGAGGAATGTGGTGAGGAGAGCTTTGCTTAAATAATTATTTTTGAGAATAAGAACAATGAAAGCGGTGCCTGCAATTAAGAATTGGATAATACCAAGTTTGGCAAATTTGTGGAGGCTTGTCCAATTGTAGGCGAAGAAAAAAACGATGCCCGCGATGGTAAAACCGAGACCTAAAGTGAGGAAAAGCACTTTAAGAAATGCCTGCCAATCTAATTTCTTGGGGTAAACATGCTGTAGAAGTTTGCTTTGAATGCCTTCTTTAGACCAATTACTAAAAGCGGAAATGAGTAAAATGGTCTTTCTATCAAATTTGTTATCCATTTTTGATGACGAATTTATGTAAGCAAGGTAGCAATCTTTTTTGAAAGTTCGGCTTATGGTGGGTTTATTTAGACTTACGTCCAATTACTTTCTCAATTTGATTTTTGGAAATGCTACTTACATTTGCTTGTTCAGCATACATTTTCCAATTGAATATTACGGACTGAACTTGCTCAATTATCGTATTTGCATTTCTTATTTTAAAATACTCAGCTAATTCCATCAAATGTTTTTTTGTAGGGTTTGCACTTTCGTTTGCAACCATCGTGCTGTGCATGCCATGACCCGAGTTTGAAAAAGTTAAGTCATAGGCTGGGGCAAGTTTCCAAGTCCCAAGTTCATTCATCAAAAAGGCAAAGTTTTTACTATGGTCATCGCGGTTATGGGCAAACACATTAAATGCAGCTAAACGAAGTACTTTTTCATAAGCACGAACATCCTTTTCAAGCTTAAATGCACAATCCATTAGATTTCCATAATCAAGATTGCTTAATCTAAAATTATCATGCATAATTCCTGCAGCAGAATGCAGGTGTAAACGATTGTTTCCAATTCTATCAAATCGTTTGGTGCCAAAATAAACCTTTCCCGATTTTCCTTTGAATAGTCTTGAATCGCTCATTAAAATGCCAGCATCTAAGGCCATTTTATAATAAGCGTATTCTATGTTTGCTATATCTGGTTTATCTAGTGATGAAGGAAATTTTATGAGCCAGTGCTCAAAGTTTTCTGGAATTGTTTTTCCTCCACCTGTTAACTCATTTGAAATTGAATTGTATCCAACTAAAATTTTTGGCCTAGCCCCACCAGAGGACCCACCTAGTTTATATAAATCATCTAATACATCAATAGCAGTTCCAGCAACAACTTGTATGGATGCCTGAGCCAATTCATCTAAATCAAGTGAAGGATTTTCGTCTCCTAATTCCTCCATTTCTGGCTTATAAATTAAAGCCCCCATGCCATTACTGCCTACAAATGCTAGTCTATCTAGTACTGTGATATTATCAAGATTTACGCCACGGCTTAATAAAGCTCTATCCAACAATAATCTTCCCCAACCGTCAGGCAATGAATCTGCAAATACTCCAAATAGACCATCGAAAGGTATTGGCTCTGCTTTATTTATTTCACTGCTTAATTTCAATTTAAAAGGTGATATTTCAATACCCCTCTTAATATATTCGGCGTAATACTTAAAATAGATATCTCTTCCTTCAGCTATTAACTCTCCTACCTCAATTTCTTCCTTGAGTAGCAAAATTGAAACAACTATTTTTTTTACGTGATTCATTATCCCCTTGTTTTATCACTAAACAACTTTTCTATTTCCTTAAGATTTTCGGTTGGCTTAAAAATCAATTCAAAATCTTGAATACGATTTAAAATATGAGCTAGCTTAAGCAATGATTCAAGAGAAATTTGACCTGAATTTTCGAAACGCTTTATGCTTCCCAAGGATACCCCAGAACGTTTTGCAAGCTCATTTTGACTAAGCCCAGCTTGTTTTCTAATAATCCTATGTTTAAAAGATAAATCTTTTTGGATATCACTCGGTTTTTTATCTATTCCAAATCTCAACATTATGGCTAAAATATTAGTCAAATATATGCAATTTAATTTAAAATAGCTAATATATTGGCCAAAATAAAACGCGTTTAGAAAGTGTTTTAAATTTCTAGTCAACCAAATTCTAAATTGGTAAAGGCTATTGAAAAATTGGTGGGTAATTTGGGGTTCGGATTGCAAATCCGAACAGGCATAAGATTGCAAATCCGAACTTGCTAAATTACTGTTAACAAGCTAAAATAAAGAGAAATCCTGATGAAGGGAGTTGCTTAGCGTTCGCCGATTTGTTGGCGCCACATGGCGTAGTAGAGGCCTTTTTGGGCGAGGAGTTCTTCGTGCTTGCCGGTTTCTACGAGTTCGCC
>JBILVK010000202.1:0-3584 GCA_044370475.1 Bacteroidia bacterium | reverse complement strand
CCAATTTGCCCTAGATGCTGCCCAAGCAGATATGGAAGCAAGCGTCTTAAATGATGAAGTAGTACAAAAATGGCTAGAAGGAAAAACACCTAAAAAAATCATCATCGTCAAAGGCAAAATCATTAACCTGGTTATTTAATTTTGTTTCTATGCTTTTTATGGCACCATTGAAATTAAAAAAAATAACAAATTTGTTTATCTTGCAAATATGTTGACACGTGAGGAAATAGAAATTAAGCTTAAACAATTGAAACCTGAACTTTCTGTTAAGTTTCATGTAAGCCGTATTGGTTATTTTGGCTCATATGCTTCGGGAAGTCCAAATGAAAACAGTGACCTTGATTTACTTGTGGAGTTTTCAGAACCAATTGGCTGGAAATTTTTCACACTTGAACGCTTTCTTGAACAAACCTTTGGATTACCCATTGACCTCGTTACTGAGAATGCATTAAAAGAACGCATTAAAGAGCCAATTTTAAATCAAGTAAACTACATTTGAAAGCGAGCGACAGAAATCCAATTTTATATTTGGAAGACATTGTTTTGTCAATGCAAAGAGTTCAGGAGTATATTCATGGGCTTGATTTCCAACATTTCAAATGGGACTATAAAACCGTTGATGCAGTTATAAGGAACTTTGAGATAATTGGTGAAGCAAGTAAAAATTTACCGAAACAGGTTAAAGAAAAATATTCCAACATTCCTTGGGAGGAAATGTACCGATTAAGAAATAGAATCTCTCATGAGTACTTTGGTATTGATTACGAAATCCTTTGGGATATTTCAACTAAACATTTACCACAAAACCTTGAAGACATTCTTTTAGTGCTCGAAAACGAACGCTAGAATTAATAATTCAAATAGAAAGTCCAAGTATTCAAGGTACTAGAAATGTCCCAAAAACTTATTGAAAACTCTTCAAACATATTAAATGAAAATTTTGCTTGACAAATTTTCTTGCAACCCATTAGCCTTTATCAAACATTTTTAAAATTAGGAACTCTCCTTCAAATCATCAAAAGCAATATTTCCATAAAACAATTGTGGTAATCGAGAAAATTATTATTTTGCTTGTATTAAATAGGCAAAAATGAACGAAAACAACAATCTCTCCCAACAAGCAATTGATATTGGAATCAGAATGGTATTGCTATTTGCCTTACTATTTTGGTGCTTCCAAATTATATCTCCCTTTCTCATGCCGGTATTATGGGGAATCATCATTGCTATTGCAGTTAGTCCAATACAAGACATTTTTGAAAACAAGTTCAAAATGGGTTCTAAATTGGCATCTGTAGTCATTACAATTCTCCTGCTTTCCTTAATATTAGTGCCAACCGCATTGTTTTTCACCTCAACCACGCAAACGCTCATCCATCTAAAATCTCAATTCGATGCAGAAGGTTTTACCTTACCAGACCCACCACAGTACATTTATGATATTCCTGTAATTGGTGAAAAATTACATGATTTCTTACATTCGTTTAATTCCAATGTAGAAGAGTTTTTTCAGACCTATCAAGCAAAACTATTGTCCATCGGAAAAGGTGTTATGAGTGCTGTAGTTGATACGGGATTAGGTATCATTCAAATATTGGTTTCAATTATTTTATCTGGAGTATTTCTTGCCATTGGAGATCAAAAAGGTATTACAGAAAATGTATTTGATAGGATTATTGGAAAAGATGGAAAAGCCTATGTCCACCTCATCGTTCAAACCATTAGAAGTGTGGTAAAAGGTGTTTTAGGGGTGGCCATTATTCAATCGGCTTTAGTGGCAATTGGCATATACGCAACCGGCATTCCGCATGGCTCTGTTTGGGTGCTCATTTGTTTGGTATTGTCTATTGTGCAGGTTGGACCAGGATTGGTTTTAATTGGGGTAATTGCTTATCTGTTTCAGACCGAAAGCAGCCTGTATGCAGGTATTTGGGCTGGCTATTTTATACTTACAGCTTTATCAGACAATATCCTTAAACCTTTCTTGTTGGGCAAAGGCTCTCAAGTACCCATGGTAGTGATTTTTGTAGGTGTAGTAGGTGGATTTTTATACTCTGGCTTCATTGGCCTCTTCACTGGTGCCATCGTTCTTTCCATAGCCTATAAACTCTTCCAATTCTGGATGAATGATGACCAGGTAAAACAAGAAATCTTTGAGGGTGGGGAGTATTAATTCTTCCCTCAAAACATATACCTCGCCTCCATCTTCCCCGTGTGAATCACCGGTACCACCCCAGATTTCCTACCATCATAACTCAAATTTATCTGCAAATTCTGCCCAATGCGCTGTTGCAAAGTGAGCGACCATAACTGATTCTCGCCAGCACTCAAACCTTCCAACATTTCATAAGCCAAAGGCGTATTAATATTGCCATCATAATCTACTTCATAAAAGCTGTATTTTAAACTTACCACACCCAGCTTTACAAATGAATATCGTAACTCAGCCCCCAATTCATTTACCGTGCTCTTCTCGCCACCATACTCAGATTTATTGGCAGATTCTTGCCAAGAATAATCCAAACTAACCCGCCAAGTTTGCTGAAACTGATAGCTCAATTTAGGCTTCAATTCAATATAGGTAAACGCATAATTATTGCTGCTAAACAATTGCGAAAAATAAGATTTTGCCCCATCAATATACGCGCCCGAAAGCGTCCAATTGGCATTGAAATTATAGCGACCTCCCAAAGAATATTCTGCCCGCGTTCTGCTCTCAAACCCATTGGTCTGATAGGTTTTATTTCTGCCTTGGTTCAGACCGAAATCTAAACCATACCTTGGATTGTTTTTATTGTAAAATAAGGTGTTCCTCACTACAGAGGCAAGGCTTATCAGACTTGTATCTTGCACATCCCAATTAAAAGCAGAACCCAAAGAAAACACCTCATTGGCTTGTACTTTTCTATCCAAACGCAGCGCTGCTTGGTCGCTAAATCGGTTCAAAAATCCCTTTAAACCCGCAAATTTTCTATTGGTAAAACTGTTGATATTAAAGGTCTGACTAAACTGAGTACTCTGTATTTTTATCAAGCTCGTGGTGGGCAAATATACCTTAATATAATTGGCCAAATTCTTATCCGCAAAAGATGCCGCCTGAAACTCATTGAGCTGTTGCGCACCATCTTCATTAAAATCTTTCCAGATGTAAATCCCTTGTCCAACAGGCACCTCCAGGTATTGGTAATCTCTTCGCAACTCATTGCCACTGCCCAATTGCACATAAGTATTGGCCGTAATAAAACGCTTCAAAAACGAATAATCATATTCAATTCTACTCAACAAAGTTTGCTCTGGTTTTAGGTTCTGAAATGCCGAATCCAACACCTCAAAATTTCGATACGAAACTTCCACATTGAGCTTGTTAAAATTCTTCTGCAACAAACTTGTTCCTGCCTTTATTTCTTTGGCAAGGGTATGATCAGTAAACGCCGAAACACCAGGCAATTGGTCTAAGCGCACATTTGCCTCCACATAAAAACTCAAGCGCGTGCTGTCTTTACTTCTTAAAAACACACCCATTTTTTGATAGGCAAAACTTCCATTAAGAAGCGTGTCGCTGTTCTGTATAAATGCACTTTTTT
>JBILVK010000192.1:0-3906 GCA_044370475.1 Bacteroidia bacterium | reverse complement strand
CGACTTTCTTGAGTTCTGCTAATTTTTTGGCGACTTCTAGTAAGTAAAAGCTTTCGTTTCTTTTGCCACGATGCGGAGCAGGTGCTAAATAGGGCGAATCTGTTTCCAATACCAAATGTGCCAAATCAATGTGTTCTATGGCTTTGTCTAAGCCGCCATTTTTAAAGGTGAGCACGCCGCCTATGCCCAATAAAAAGCCTAAATCTACTACTTCTGCGGCCTGCTCTGCGCTGCCACCAAAGCAATGAAAAATGCCGCGTAATTTTTGGTGTTTCATCTCTTTTAGGGTGGCAATAACATCTTCATTGCTATTGCGCGAATGAATAACAATAGGTAAATCCATTTGTATGGCCCATTGAATTTGCATGCGAAAGGCCTTGTTTTGTTGTTCTTTAAACTCGGTGCTCCAATAATAATCTAGGCCTATCTCGCCTACCGCATAAAACTTTCTCTTCTTAAACCACTTTTGAATCTGAAACAAAGAGGCATCTGTGTGTTCATCTACAGAGCAAGGATGCAGGCCCATCATGGGCAAACAATTGTCTGGAAACTGCCAGCAAACATCGAGCATGGGTTGAATAGAATGCACGTCTATATTGGGCATAAACAATTTATCTATGCCGTTGTGTATGGCCTTTTCTATACTCAATTTTCTATCGGCATCAAACTCCGTAGCGTACAGATGCGTATGGGTGTCTATAAATTGCAAGTGATTAAATATTTTAGTCCTCGAAAGTAATTAAAATGATTGCTTTTTATTTATTTGTACCGTTTTTTAAGTTTAAAAATAAAATACATAAGCCTATGCAAGAAGAGAATAAAACAAATGAAACATCTCCATTGGAGCCTAAAAAAAAGCCCTTTTCTATGCGTCCGCTTTTGGCCTTTGTTATTGTGCTTCTTCTATGTTTTGCGGCCTATTATATGGGCAGAGAGCAGCTTTTTCCTGATACCAAAAACGATGGAAATAGTTCTGGACAAGTAAGCAGTGATGAAGCGCATACACATGAACAAGGAGAAGAGGAGGAGGCTGAGGCTGCAGCCATTGAATATGAGGTAAGCAAGCATCAAAAAAAGTTCTTTAAAAACATGTTTAAAGACTGCAATAAAAGCAAGAGAATATTGGTAAAAGCATGCAATTACAAGGAAGCTTTGGTAAGAAATTATGCTGTGCAAATTGCCGGCAAACATCCTGGAAACTTTAATATTGGTCAGGTTTGCGACATCTTTGACCATTGTTATAAAAACTGGAAATATGTAAACGATCCTAGCACTGTTGAGTATATTTCTAAGGCATCAGAAACCATAGAAAATGATTTGAATGGCGATTGCGACGATTTTGCTGTTCTAATGTGCTCACTTATTTTGTCTGTGGGCGGAGAGGCCCGTGTTAACTATGCTTGGGGACCAGATGGCGGACATGCATTTACAGAGGTTAACTTAGGAGATATAGAAGATGAAACGGTTTTAAAGTATATTAAAGATAGGTATGTTAGCCTTTATTTCTATGGCAATGACCTCAACGCACGAAGAGATAAACAAGGGAATATTTGGCTCAATTTAGATTGGTTTGCAGACAACCCTGGTGGCGAATATTTTGATTTCGATATTGGTTATACTTTCTATATTCTTCAAAATTTTTGCGAAGATATTATCATCCCCAACGGCAATGAAAGCGCAGAAGGTAGCTAATTAATACCTCCTTTGTTTCCAATTCATTTTTACGGGCAATAGATAAAATCCCATCATCATAAATTGCATCACAAGCGCGTAGGGCTCGTATAAAATGAGGCTTGGCCAATGTATTTTTAACCTTAATCTTTGGGCAATCAAAACTAAAAATACGGTCTGAACCAATACCTTGAATGCCCATATTTTTAGCGCCATAACAGCATGCACAAATAATAAGGCAATTAGAGCGGGATAGAATAATGCTTGAAGTGCAAAAATAAACATCCAATACCAAGGCAAGCCAGTGGCGCCTTGTAACCAACGTTTGCGCTGATGCAATAATGGAAGTATATGCGTTTGGGCTTTAGAAAAATTGAGCGAATTGGGTTCTATTAAATTCACTGTCTCATATCCCTTTGCCCTAATGGCCTTAAACAATTGAAAATCTTCTGTAACAGAAAAGGGCATATTCTGGTAGCCACCTGTTGCCTCATAGGCCTCTCTCGTAAAACACATATTATTGCCCACCGCAGTGCTCTTTAATCCTAATCTATCGAGACCTATAATATGTCCATTACCCAATGTCCACTCTAAACCTTGCCACTTTTCAAAGTAATTAATACCAGTTACTACGGTTGAACCGCTTACCATGCCCACACTTGGTTCAAGCAAAAATGCCAGCAAATGCTTTACCCAATCTTCACCCACTTCAATATCGGCATCGGTTACAAAAATATATTCTGCTTGGCAAGCCGCTACCAAATGAGCCAATACATTTCCTTTGGCCTTGGCTGTACCTAAATTATTGCTTACCTCGTACTTTTTAATATGGGCATGCTTCTCACAAAATTCATCAATCAATATTGAGGTATTATCGGTAGATGAATCATTGCCCACCCATATTTCTAATAAGTCCTTTGGATAATTTAACTTCAACAAACTGTTAAGACATTGAGTAATATTTTGGTCCTCATTTCTTGCAGGCACCAAAATAGCCACAGAGGGCAATTTTACAGGTAATTTGGCCTTTGGACGCTCGCTAAAAAAACCAGCCAAAACCAATAGCTGCAACAACACATAAAGCCAAAGCAAGAAAACTAAAACTATCTCCATTTATTTATACGCTAAGGCATTTAAATTAAATCCTCTTTCTTTATAATTAGTCAATAAGGCAGGCAACAATTTCTGCAAATTTTCAAATGCCTTCTCGCTATCGTGAAACACAATAATGCTTCCTTTGTCTACCCTTTTCATATGCCTTAAACTTTCTTCAATGTTCAAATCCTTTTTATAGTCTACACTCAACCTATCCCACATCACAATTTGATACTTTGGCAATAATTCTTTTGCTTGCTTGCGGGTTATTTTACCATAAGGCGGCCTAAAAAGTTTTGATTCTATATAGGTCTCGGCAAGCTTTACATCGGCAAGGTAATCGCTGGTGCTATGTTTCCAACCATTTAGGTGATGGTAGGTATGATTGCCAATTGAATGTCCGGCCAAAATAATCTGTTTAAACACTTCTGGGTATTTTTTTACATTATCAGCTACACAAAAAAATGTAGCTTTGGCATTAAATTCTGCGAGTATATTGAGTACCCAAGGTGTTATTTGTGGGTGCGGACCGTCGTCGAAAGTTAAAAACAGCTGCTTATCATCGGTATTAACCTTCCATGTATAGGCTGGAAATAGCTTTTGAAGAAAGAAAGGTATTCTGTATATAAACATTATTTTTGCATCTAGCTAAAAAACCAAATTTAATCAATGGTTCAAATATTCAAAAAAAATACCTCCCTTTTGGGAATTTGTTTACTTGGCATAAGCAATTTGTTTGCCCAAGAACAGAAGGTATGGAGTTTACAAGCCTGTGTTGAGCAAGCGCTCAGTAAAAACATTACTGTTCAACAACAGGTATTAACCACCCAATCTTCTAAGGCAGATTATTTACAAAGCAAGTTGGCCTTGCTCCCAAATTTAAATGCCAATGCCAACAACAACTGGCAAACGGGTTTTGCCATTAACCCCGCCACCAATATTGCCCGCGAAGGCGTTTCGTTCAGAACAAATTCCTTTGGCTTAAGCAGCAGCATGCCCTTGTTTAGTGGTTTTCAGAATGTAAACAATGTGCGTGTTCAAGAAGAGCGCATGAAAGCCAGTGAAAAGGATTTGGAGCAAACCAAGAACACCATTACCTTAAATGTTTGCAATGCTTTTTTAAGAGTATTACAAAGCATA
>JBILVK010000191.1:0-3965 GCA_044370475.1 Bacteroidia bacterium | reverse complement strand
TTTAACACATAAGAGGCATTTCTGCCACCCTCTTCTGTTTGCTTGAGGATTTCTTTTTCTACCAAGTCTTTTATATCGCGCAAGGCTGTGTCATTGGATGTCTTGGTCATTTTTGCCCATTTGGAGGTTTGCAGTTTTCCTTCAAAATGATCAAATAATTTATTGAGGATAAATCTTTGTCGCTCATTAATAGGAGTGAGCTGGTGTTGTTGCCAAAATTCTGCTTTTTGCAAAACCTTCTTTGTGGCGTTTTCTGTTTGGAGCATGGCATTTTTAAGGCAATGCAAAAACCAATTCATCCACTCGCTAATATCGCCGGAGCTATGTTGCACTTTTTGTAATACTTCATAATAACGTTTTCGTTCTGTTAAAATTTGGCTCGACATGCTATAGAATCGCTCGCCGCTTGCTTCTGAGCGCGATAGCAACATATCACTAATGGCCCTGCCAATTCTGCCGTTTCCATCATCAAAGGGATGAATAATGATGAACCAAAAATGTGCAATGGCTGCTTTTAATACCAAGTCGAGGCGATTTTCTTGATTGAACCAATCCAGAAATTTGTCCATTTCTTTTTTTACCAACTGTGGTTTTATGGCTTCATAGTGTACCTTTTCTTTACCCATAGCACCCGATACAATTTGCATGTTACCTGTTCGGTATTTGCCTACCTCAATTGGGTATGGACCACTAAAACCTGTGGGGAAGAGGGCCGCGTGCCACCCCAATAAACGTTTTTCTGTTAAGGGTAAATGGTAACGCTGGGTTGCATCTAACATCATTTCAACCACTCCTTCTAAATGTCGATTACTCGCTACCAGTCCAGCAGTATTTATGCCCAAACGCCTTGCAATGGATGAGCGAACTTGCTCATAGTTGAGCAATTCACCTTCTATTTCAGATGATTTAACAACATCTAAGGTGATGGCAGTTAAAGAGATTTCTTTCTTTGTAGAAAAGCCTATGGAGTTCATTTGTCCAATGATTTTTCCTTGCATGTGGCGTACTTCACCAAACACCGAATTTATATCCGCATCATTCCAATAAAACTCTGTCCAATTTTTATAATCATAAATATATTTTGCCATGTTGCAATCAATTTGCGGTAAATATACGCATTATTCGCCGCAAATATGCGGTGATTAATTAAGTTATTCGCCGCATGGTTTGTGGTAGCCAAGGTCAATAATTGCTAAAAGGCTTGCGTTTAAAACTTGAGACAAACTTGGTTTTTAAGCTTGTGTTTTCTTGTTTTATAATTACTTCAATCGCAAAACAGCCACCACTGGCAAATGATCTGATGGGTAGAATTGACCATCGTTTTGGGTGATGATTTGATTTTGGATGAGCTCAAAATACTTATTGTAAAAAACATAATCTATCTGTTTGCAAATACCTCCTTTAACATCGAAACCCGTAAATGTACACTTGTTGTTTAAGGGCATCTGTGTGCTGCTTTCTGTGAGTAATGGTTCTTTGCTACGTTCTATAATTCGGTATGCTCCGCCGGTGGGTTCTGAGTTAAAATCGCCACATAAAATTTGAGGCGATTCAGCGGCAAGTTCTTGCATCTTTTGTAAGATGAGTTTTGCACTTTCTACCCGGGCTGTTTCACCCATATGGTCGAAATGCGTATTAAACACAAAGAGCTCTTTTTGCTTAGGCAAATACATCACTTTGGCATAGGTGCAAATGCGTGTAATGGCTGCATCCCAACCTATACTGCCGGGCACGCTGGGAGTAGGAGAGAGCCAAAATGTTTGGGTGGTGATAAGCTTGAATTTTTTCTTTAGAAAAAATATAGCACTGTATTCTCCTTTGTCAATGCCATCTTCCCTGCCCACCCCGACATAAAAATATGCAGGAAATTTCTTGGCCAAATCTTTCACTTGATTGGGCAATCCTTCTTGTATGCATAATACATCTGCTGCTTGTGCTTTGAGTAATTCAAATACTTTGTGCTTCCTTTTATCCCATTGGTTAACGCCATCTACAGCCGCATCCAAGCGTATATTGTAGGTAATAAGTTTTATTTCTTGGGCTTGCAATACACTTGTTTTAAACAAGAATACTAGAACCACCAAAAATAGTTTTTTGTGCCACATAGGATTAAATATTCAAAGCAGTTTTATTGCTTTTGGTAAATGTTATTTGTGTATGCAATATAGAATTCCTACCTGCAAATTAGCTTGCTATTTGCTTAAATTATTTAGAGGGGTTTATGCAGGTGCTTTCTTCTCCATTAGGCTGTTTAAACATTTGCCGCAATTGTATGATTTTTATCCAATGCTAGTGTGCTTAAAAGGTTTAAATTTGTTTCATGAATCGCTTGTTTAAGTGGGTATATGTTTTGCCTATCATCAATGTGTTATGCATGGTATTGGTGCAGCCTTTTGTGGTGGGTTATTTTGCCATGGATGCCTTGTGGCAAGCAATATATATTCTGGTTATTTTTGGCTCACCCATCTGGGTAGTCTTCCCAATTGGCTTGCTCATGGCGGTTCTTGCGCTGTTTCCGTATTGGGGCAAACAAACTTATTTTGCAAAATGGAAGCATTTAACCAGGCAAGCCTTTATTGGTGCTTCGCTTATTTTGTTGGCCTTTAGCGCACTTATTTTGTTCTCTAAATTTGTATTACACCACGAGGCTTTTCCTAAGGTGAGGTATGATTCTATTACAGATTATGCCACAGATTGCAGCGACCTTAAAACAGGTAAATTTACCTATAGAAACAAGCATATTTTGCGCGGCGATTCGGTTCAGACCGAATATAACACCGACTATACAGACAGCACCGTGTATGCCATAGAATGGTTGCAGGACTTTGAATATAGGTTGATTAACTTAAGCGGAAAAAGTGGAATGAATGATACCCTAGACGTGCGCATTACGCATAATACGCCGCAGTATTATGAGGGTTTTATGCGCATGGGTGAATATGCGCAGTATTACCGCGTGCTTAAATATTAACATAAAAAAAAGCATGAATCGGTCTGAACCAATCCATGCTTTCTTGCAATTTTTAAAGAAAAATTATTTGTTTAAACGTGCTTTTAAGCCAGCGTCTAAAGCGTCTAAAAACTCTTCAGTATACAGGTAATGCTCACCATGATTTACTTTGTTTCCATGAATACAAACGGCCAAATCCTTGGTCATTTTCCCGCTTTCAACTGTTGCCACACAAACCTCTTCTAAGGCTATACAGAAATCAATCAACTCTTGGTTATTATCTAACTTTCCGCGGAAAGCCAAACCTCTTGTCCACGCAAAAATACTGGCAATTGGGTTGGTTGAAGTTGGCTTGCCATTTTGGTGATCGCGGTAGTGACGAGTAACGGTACCATGTGCAGCTTCTGCTTCCATGGTTTTGCCATCTGGCGTAACCAATACCGATGTCATTAAACCCAATGAGCCAAAACCTTGCGCAACGGTGTCTGATTGCACATCGCCATCGTAGTTCTTACATGCCCATACAAAATTACCATTCCATTTTAAGGCAGAAGCAACCATATCATCAATTAAACGGTGCTCATATACTATGCCAGCCGCTTTAAATTGGGCTTCGTAATGGTTGGTGTAAATGTCTTGAAAGATGTCCTTAAACCTACCATCGTATTTCTTTAAAATGGTGTTTTTGGTAGAAAGGTATAAAGGCCAATTTTTGCTCAATGCCATGTTAAAGCAAGAGTGTGCAAAGCCCATTATACTTTCGTCGGTATTGTACATGGTTAATGCAACGCCATCGCCTTTAAAGTTGTATACTTCAAACTCTTGAACGGTTCCATCTTCGCCTTCAAATTTTACCGTTAATTTTCCTTTTCCTTTGGTTACAAAATCTGTAGCGCGGTATTGATCTCCAAATGCGTGTCTGCCAATCATGATTGGGGCTGTCCAGTTTGGAACCAAGCGAGGTACATTGCTACAAACAATTGGTTCGCGAAAAACAGTACCATCTAAAATATTA
>JBILVK010000197.1:0-3681 GCA_044370475.1 Bacteroidia bacterium | reverse complement strand
TAAAATTTTATTTTTATAAACCCATAAAAACTACAATTGCAACATAGCCAAATGCCTGCACCACCCTGCACCACTGGCTTTGAGCCAATAGAACGAAACTTAATGAAGCGTAATTTAGCACAAATAAATTTATCTTATTTAGCAAAGGGACCAAGCAAAGAAGGAGTTGTGCTCGCTAGCAAACAGCAAACTTAACTCGACTTTTTGGGGATGGATTGCAGCAGGACAATGCCCGATATAGCGAGGTAAAGCGACAAGGTGAGGAAGGCATATAAAACGCCTGTGGCGCTGGTGAAGAAGGGCAAGGCAAAGAGGAAAATGAACAAGCTTCTGGTGAGTACATTGCTCATATTGAAAATGCTATTTACGCGACCCATGACTTCGTTGGGGATGTATTGAAAAAAGTAGGTGAGCCTTAAAACCCTGATGCCTGCATTGCTAAATCCCAGTAAAATGCAGAACACATAAATCACCCAAACTTCTTTGGCAAGGTAGCCCCATAAAAAGAGAAGTGCGGCCAAAAAGGTGAGTCCAATAACTGCTTTAAGGGTTTGGTTCGAACCGAATACCTTGCCTGCAAACAAGCCAGCACCAAGGGCTCCAATGGCATAGATTAAATCTGCCATGGCAAAAACGGAACCATCTTCTTGCAAATGTTTTTCTACATAAATGGGTAAGAGGGAGTGAATGCAAATGAGAACCGTGGCAAAAACTGCATAGGAAAATACGCCAAAAATGAGCAAATTTTTATGTTGTTTGAGGTAGGCAAATCCGGTTTTGATGCGCTTAAAAACGGAGCCCAATTCTATATTGGTTTTGAGATGTGGGGTGTATTTGATATTGCCAATAAGTAGGCTTGCAATAAAATAAGTGCAAGCATCTAACATAAAAATTTCCCATATTTCCCACTGCGGAATATGAAGGTGAAAAGGAAAGGCAAAGCCAGCCAATTTGCCCGCTGCGGGGTTCACTCCATCTAACAAAAGGGCCGCAAGAGCGCCACTTAAAATAGAAGTTGATTGTCCAACCACCTCTATCCAAGAGTTCACTTTTTGGTAGTTTTCTGGCGGAGTAATTTCATGTGCAAAGGCATACAAAGTGGGGTAATGAATATTGTAATTTAGCAGCGTAATGGCAAAAACAGCAATCACAAAAAAGGGAGGCAATGATTGGTTATAATAGCCTGCCGCAGCAATGGCAAAAATCAGAATACCACAGACCAAATTGGTGGCTAAAAAATTTCTTTTCCGGCTGAACCGATCCACCAAGGTGCCAGCGTACAAGCCAAACACCAGCACAATTAAGGTGATGATTCCATAGGCAAAAGTGAAGGTGCTGCTTTGGTTATTTCTGGCAAAATACCAGGGTATGGCCAACATGCTTAAGCCCTGCGAAAATCCCGATATCGCATTGGCCAAAAAGAGCAAAAACAAAGGCGTGTTGGCACCTTTGGGATTTGTAGAGCTTAGCAAATGAGAGGAATTTGTCAAGTGAATAGTACTAGATTGAGGCCAAATTTAATTTTTTAAACCCACATGCCCAATTATAAAAGAACTTAAATGAAAGTTTAATTAGCAATCATTGGGGGTTAAGGCTAGATGCTTAATATCCAAATTTCAACTATACATTTCAACACCTTTTGGTTCGACAAAAATTCGATAAAAATTTGCAACTTTGTTAAGTTGATTTGATTAGCAAACGAGAACATGAAAGCAAAATATTTAAACCCATTTACGGACTTTGGTTTTAAAAAAATCTTCGTCGAAGAAGCTAGTAAACCTTTGCTTATTGATTTCTTAAATGCGCTTTTGCCGCATGCCGACAAGATTGTTGATTTAACTTTCAAGAACAACGAACAACTAGGGCAGACAGACCTCGACAGAAGGGCGATTTATGATATTTATTGCGAAAATGAAAAGGGCGAGAAATTTATTGTTGAACTTCAAAAAGCGAAACAAAATTATTTTAAAGAAAGAACCATTTATTATTCAACCTTTCCAATAAGAGAACAGGCCGAAAAAGGAGAATGGAATTATAACTTAAAATCGGTTTATTGTATAGGTATTTTAGACTTTACTTTTGACGACTACGAAACTGAACCAGAGAAAAATGAAGTAGTCCATACGATCCAACTAAAAAACCAGAACGGAAAAACTTTTTACGACAAATTGACTTTCATTTATCTTGAAATGCCTAATTTTAAACAGACTGAGCTGCAATTAAAAACTAGGTTAGATAAGTGGCTCTATTTTATTAAACATTTGGAAGACTTTCAAACGATACCAACCATTATTGCCGACGAAGTTTTTAGCCAAGCATTTGAGAAAGCTGAAATTGCAAAATTTGGTCAAAAGGAATTGGCAAACTATGAAAATAGTTTAAAAATTTATCGGGACTTAAAAGGTGTAATAGATACCGCATATGATGAGGGAAAGCTTGAAGGGAAGCTTGAAGGGAAACTTGAAGGGAAGCTTGAAGGTAAGCTTGAAATTGCAAAATCCTTGAAAAAATTAGGCGTTTCGATTGAAACAATTATTGAAGCATCGGGGCTATCAAGAGCCGAAATTGAAAAGCTCTAAATTGCATTAAATTTTATAAAGTAAAATGATCAAATTGCTTTCTCTCACTTTCTCTTTCTTATAATCCTATAAAGCGAAATAATCCATCTGCAAAGGGTATTACAATTTTATTTAAAAGCAACTTAATCTGCTTGCAATTTGCGAATAGCCTCTTGTATAAGATCGGCCTCAAAGCCCTTGGTGGCTAGATAGTGATAGACCTTGCGGTTATTTACAAGTGGGTGAGCAGGCTTGAGGGAACTCATTTTTTTATGAGCTAATGCTTTTAAAGTTTCAAAATAATCATCGGCATCAATTTCTTTAAAAGCCATTTGAATGCAATAATCTGAAACGCCTCTCACCTTGAGTTCACGTTTAATTTTTAACCTTCCCCATTGCTTTACCCTAAACTTGCCGCCAGCAAAAGCCACCGCAAATCTTTCCTCATTGAGGTAATTCAGTTCGATGAGTTGTAAAATTACTTGATCTGCCTCGAGGCCATAAACGCCCCAATCGGCTAATTTATTTCTGACTTCGTTGTGACACCTCTCCTGGTAAGCGCAGTAGCTTGCTGCTTTTAAGAGAATGGGTGATGTTGGGGTGGATGGTTTGTTCATAGATTATATTGAGGTTTAAGTGAATGGTGGAAATTTCACGCAGATTTCGCGGATTACTAGTTATGCTTGATAGATTTCGCAGATTAACCTTTTTGAAAAAGTACCTAAAAGTTTATTCTGCGTAATCTGCTAAAATCTCATAAATCTGCGTGAATTTTTAAATACCTGCAAAGAACTATGGTCTATGGTCCATGGACTATGGACTTTACATAGCTTCCGCAACGACCTCCTTCACTTCAGGAACCATTTTAGTTAATAAGCCCTCAATGCCACGCTTAAGCGTGATGGTAGAAGACGGACAACCACTGCAAGAACCCTTCAATTCTACAGTCACAACACCCTCATTGAACGATTTAAAAGAAATCATTCCCCCATCTGTCTCCACTGCAGGCTTGATATAAGTATCTAAAATCTCTAGGATTTGAGCTACCACTTGCGTTTCTGCACCTTCATATTTTTGAGGCTCAGAACGAGGAATTACAATAGGCTCGCCAGCTTCTAGGTAT
>JBILVK010000190.1:0-4046 GCA_044370475.1 Bacteroidia bacterium | reverse complement strand
CTATGTTTTTTTTATAGCATAACCGCTAACAAATAGTTAAATGAAACCCAAATTGTTTATTAGGCTTCTTCTTTCATATGAGAAATAAATAAAGATAACCCTGCAGTATAGTTGCCGCGCAGTTTTAGGGGTGAGGGAAATTTATCACCTTGGACTGAACCGTAACTTTAAACCCAAAAGAAAAGCAGAAATACCCCGTCGCCTGCAATTCTATACCAGCTGTTTTTTCGGTCTGAACCAAATAGCCAAGGCAACAAATAATTAAGCAGCCCCACCACCATAAAGGCCCCCAATAATCGCACCATCAAGCGCATGGATTGACCTGCATGTTCTGTTAAGGACGAGTTTGTTGGTTCAACCATATTAGCAACAAGGGTGCTAAATAGCAAAATTAGGCTTGCTACCAATTGCAACAACATCATCAGTTTCTGCAAGCGCTGCATGCGGTGCTCGCCAAATACGGCCACGCCATTTCGTATCCCAACCGCCTCATCTACCTCGCGTTCCATCCTTGCTATGCTAAACAAGTTTTGCATACAAACTAAGAATATCAGTAGCCCCAATAATAGGATTGCCAAATAATCCCAAACCGTAAAGGGCATGCAAAGGGCCAAGGGCACAAACAAAATACTAAGCATATACAAGAACCCCACCCACAATTCTTTTTCCAAAATCAACCCCCTACGAAGCTTCCTATGAAACAACAAATACCCTACATGCAAGCCTAACAATAATATCCCAAACACCAATTGTATTAAGCTTAAGTAAGTTAGAGCAATATAGCCTGCTGCTGAAATCATGATGCCCAATCCCACTTCAAACCACCTTCGGTTCCTAAAAAACATTGCGTGCCGCTCTCCAATTACAACCATTTGCACATTTTTACTGTCTTGTAAGTGATCGGTCCAATAGACGATTAGAGTGCCGAGGAAGAGTAGAAGTAAAATGGGCCAAGCAGGAATCGGTTTGAGTTGGAGTGTGAGTTCAGAGGGGTTTGTGAGTTGGAGTGTGGGAATCAGTTTGAGTTGGAGTGTGAGTTCAGAGGGGGTTTGGATTGGGCCAAGTATATTTAGTTTTTGTGTGAAAATTTTGAGTACGGCCCAACCCAAACCAACCGCACCCACTGCAATATCTATGCTCAGGGCATGTATTAAAAAGAAAGTTTGGTAGATAGCACGTTTCAAGCTTATTTTGTATTATGGGTATTCATCAATTCTTCTGCAAGCTACCAATTTTAAACATTACCTTCAGAAAATCAGCCATATTTTTTTGTATAACGGACATGCAGTTAGTAAAACAAACCTATTCATTCATTCATTCCTGCTCAATCACATCAGTCAGGTACTTTAAGGCCACCATGCATCTATTACAAAGCTCCCTAAGTAAACCAAGCTCGCTTCTTCCTTCAATTGCAATCAAACTCCTTATCGCATGCTTCCTTTTCTTCTTGCCTCAACACAAACTTGCCGCGCAAGCACCAAATTACACGCCACCAACTGGCTTAAACAACTGGTACTTTGAAGCGGGCGGACCAGCAATCTTTTATTCCCTTAACTACGAGAAGTATTTGTATAGAACCTACGATGAGCAATACACCTGGACAGCCCATGTGGGATTAGGTTATAACCCCATCAACTTCGATATTCTTAATACCGTTTACCTCCCTGCAGGAACTTTTATGGCGCCCTTCTCCACCACCATCCTCAAGGGAGCGGGCAAAGAGAAACTCGAAATAGGAGCGGGCTTCTCCCTCTTCACCCAAGATTTCAACGATAACCAAATTGTGCCTCACGCCGTCATCGGCCTTCGCGTTATGGAATCAAACAACATCTGCTTCCGCATGAATTACGTGCCCTTCCTCAAAGATAATACCATCACTCACTGGATTGGTATTTCACTGGGTAAGAATTTTAGTTTTAAGAAGAAGTAAGGTTGAAGTTTGAACTATGAAGTATTAAGTATGAAGAATTAAGTATGTTTGAGAATTAGTTGCTTGCTTTTTTTTCATGCGTTATGGTTTCTACATTGCTAATTTTCTTGTTAATCAGTCTTGCTTTTCCAAGTAAAATCCGTCCTCAATTTTTGTGCTAAAGGCCCGTAATTGATAGCCAAAGTTTGTTTGTAAAAACTGGCGATGACTTGCACTCACAGCAGGTATGGGTGCGTTCCAAGTATAGCTTCTGTTGGTATAAAAATGAAAGGGAATGGAATCAACCATGAAGCGCTCAATTTCTCCATTCCTATAATCTGTGTAGGGCTGAACCAAAAACGCCGATGTAAATCCATTGGTCTCAGTAATCATTTTATTGCGCGATTCTTTTTGAAAAGCCTTCATCGGAACAAATGCCATCATTAAATAAATCACTAATGGCAATATTAAGATATACTTTCCAAGCTTAATTATTACATCATCATCATTACTTGGTTCAGGCCTAATTCTTTCTATATCCACCTTCCTTTTTTGTGTTTCAGTTGAATTACTACTATCCTTTTTCAAACCATCCTTCGAGTCCTGATGCCTCCCAACCAAAGACCAACGACTAAAGACCAACGACATTACCACAAGCACATTTAAACTGAGCAAAGTAATTCCAGTTGGAAGCATTAAACGGTATTGAGTAAGAAAGAACCATTCTACAATGGTGATAAATAGTAACAGCAATTGAAATCCTCTCAAAAGCCAAGAAGAATTTCTAACAAACAGCAAAAGGCAAGCTAAAAGGAAATTGATGGCCAATAATTTATTCATCAATCCTTTGTAACCAGGTCGTGTTAACCAACTTAAGATGCGCGATTTTTTTGCTGGTAAGGGTCCTTTAAATACTTGTGCGTTGGTGCTATCGCTCAAACCCCATGAAACAATTCCTTGCCTATAAGCTTTGTTCCAGTCGGCCGGTATTTGCCACTTGGGAGCAAACAGCGCCTCAATTGTATAGCCATTGATGGTATTGGAATTGGATGTATGAATAGAATTCTCGGGTGTGTTTTCTATATGTTTTTGTGGTGAGTTGTTGTTGTTTGTCAGTACCAATTGATTGATCTCTTTGGAGCTGCTATTATTTTTTGTTTCTATGTTTTTTGAGGCAGAATTGTAAATTGAAAGTGGATATAAAAGATATCCTGTTTGTAAATAGTTTTTATATAAAGTAGGGGTAAGGCATAGCACAGCAATTAGTAAATTTATGCCGAGTTGTTTGGCAATGTGAACCCCTTTATTATTTGGTGTTTCAAGGATTTGTGTGAGTGTTTCGGGGTTGTTTTTTTGAGAGCTTTTAAGGCTTGCAAAAATGCCTGCTGCAATGGCAAATAATGCTGGTGGTTTTACCGCAAAAACAAAACAGGCTATAATCAAAAATAATTCAGCATTTAATGTGTTTTTATCTAAGACGAGCCAATAAAATAATAAAGGCGTAAATACCAAAAGGGGTAGATCTGGACTTGGAGCCGTTAAGTATAAAAAGCCTAAGGGAAAGAACACAAAACTATAAGCAAACAGATAATACTGTTTGAAATTTGAATGCAAATTTTCTGAAGAATCATTGTTGCTAACATGCAAAGCAAGTTTTAGTTTACTGAGCGGGTTAGGCAATTTTTCTTTGGTGGTAAATGAAGAACTTAGCTCAAAAGTTAACCAGAGATATACAGTGAAAATGAGACTTCCATTTATGCCATAAAAAGCAGGCAAACCTGGCAGTTGAAACATGCTAAGCAAAGAGTGCCAGGCCGAACCTAATCCAAGCGCTGGATGCAAATTACCCAAACCTTTTACAGCCCCGTATTCCTGCATCCATTGTAAAGTTTGAAGGTAGTATGCTCCCATATCATTAATCTTAGTTGGAAGGGCACTTTGATACAGAATTAGGAGTAGGATCAGACCGAAAGAAGCTAGGGTAAATTTGCTAAGTGATTTGAACCAATTTCGCAGATTTAAAAAATGTGTTTGGTAATAAAATCCGTATCTCCATGGCGCAACAATTGCTCCCACCGCAATAACTATAAGTACAAAAAAGTTTATTGCACCTCCAATAAGAAACCATTGACTCAAT
>JBILVK010000074.1:0-14243 GCA_044370475.1 Bacteroidia bacterium | reverse complement strand
TATCGTTCAATTCAGTAAGAGCAACATAAACCATATCGTCTGCACCAACCTCTTCTACGTCTGTTAAACTACCTGTGCTTTTTTTCATGCGGGCAATTTCTTCATCAACCATAGAATCTGGAACCACTGCTTTGTACTTCACATAGGTATCAGCATTGCTAATGTTTAATTCGATTTGTGGCGTTAATCCTAAATCAAATTTGAAAGTATAATTAGCAGATTTATTTAACTCGTCTATTTTGGTATCTTCTGTTAATACTGGCTGACCCAAAATATTCATTTTGTGTTCGTCGATGTAATCGAAAAGACCTTTGCTAGCCAATCCATTAATTTCTTCGAGCAAAAGGCTGTTTCCAACCATTTTTTCAATCATGCCTTTAGGAGCGTGACCAGCCCTAAATCCTGGGATATTGGCTTTTTTGCCGTAATCTTTTAATTTTTTCTCATAAGTAGGAAGGTAATCTTCCATGGTGATGTTTACGGAGATTGTTCCGTTTAAGGCATCTTTTTTTTCGAATGTAACGTTCATCGTTTTCTTGTTTACAACAATGCTAATAATAAATAAGACTGACAATGTCAGTCTTATTTTGTGATTCGGTTTCCCGATTTCTTTCTGTGCGCATGGAGGGACTCGAACCCCCACGCCTTTCGGCACCAGATCCTAAGTCTGGCACGGCTACCAATTACGCCACATGCGCTTTTCCTATAAAAAGGGATGCAAATATATGGCTAAATTTTGAAGGTTTGTTTGTTCTCAATTAACTTTCGGTCGAATATTGTCCAATTACCTGAAATTGAGGGTTATATTCTCTTTGGTTCAGACCGAAACCTAGGCCTTTGAATGGGATTAATATTCCTATAATAGTGAATATTTTGAATGTAAACGAAGAAAAATCAGTTAATTTGAACCTGAAAATTGGATTGAATGAATAGTAAAGAAATAGATTTAGACTTAGAGAATAAAATAATTGTGAAGGCCTATCGCAACATGATGAAAAGCATCAGGCGGGCGCTCACAAAAGAGGATAAAAAATTAATAAGAGAGGCTTTTGAACTTTCTCTTGAGGCGCATAAAAATATGCGTCGTAAAAGTGGTGAGCCTTATATCATGCATCCTTTGGAGGTTGCCCAAATTTGTGCGGCCGAAATTGGTTTAGGAGTTACTTCTGTTATCTGTGCATTATTGCATGATACGGTTGAGGATACTGATATTACTTTGGAACTGGTGCAGCTAAAATTTGGAGAAAAGGTTGCTAGAATTATTGATGGATTAACCAAGATTTCCGGGGTGTTTGATCAGCCTGATAGGAGTATTCAGGCCGAGAATTTTAAGAAGATGTTGCTTACTTTGAGCGACGATGTGAGGGTGATTTTAATTAAGCTTGCCGATAGATTGCACAATATGCGCACTTTGGATAGTATGAGTCCAAAATCGCAGTTGAAAATTGCTTCTGAAACGGCCTATGTGTATGCGCCGCTTGCCCATCGTTTGGGTTTATACGCGCTTAAATCTGAATTGGAAGATTTGAGTACTAAATACTTGCAAGCGGATAACTATAATTTTGTCAAGAATAAGTTAAACGAAACCAAGGTTCAGCGTAATAAATATATTCGAAATTTTATTGAACCTATTGTTACAGATTTGGAAGCTGAGGGGCTTAAATTTGAGGTGAAAGGAAGGCCAAAAAGTATTCATTCTATCTTGAATAAAATGAAAGCGCAACATGTAACCTTTGAGGAGGTTTACGATTTGTTTGCCATTCGTATTATCATAGATACATCAATGGATACTGAGAAGAGCGATTGCTGGAAGGTTTATTCGATGGTTACCGACCATTATACGCCAAATCCAGATCGTTTAAGAGATTGGGTAAGTACGCCAAAGGCTAATGGATATGAGAGTTTGCATACTACTGTGATGGGACCTAAGGGTAGATGGGTGGAGGTGCAAATAAGAACCAAAAGAATGGATGAAATTGCCGAAAAAGGTTTTGCAGCTCATTGGCGATATAAAGATTCTGGTACAAATCAAGATCATGGTTTAGAGGGCTGGTTGTCTAAAGTTCGTGATATTTTAGAAAGCCCAGATTCTAATGCAATGGAGTTTTTAGACGATTTTAAGTTGGCTTTGTATTCTGATGAGATTTTTGTCTTTACTCCAAAGGGTGATTTACGGAAGTTACCAGCAAAATCAACCATTTTGGATTTTGCATTTGATATTCATACCGACCTTGGAACTAAGTGTATTGGTGCTAAATTGAATAATAAATTAGTGCCTATTAACCATCAATTAAACAATGGCGACCAGATTGAGATTTTATCTAGCAGCAAGCAAAAGCCTAATGAAGATTGGCTTGAATTTGTAGTAACAGCTAAGGCAAAATCTAAAATTCGTGAGTATTTTAAGCATATTAGACTCAAGGCTTCTGCCATGGGTAAAGAAATTCTAGAGCGCAAATTTAAGAACGCTAAATTGCCTTTTACCTCAGATAACCTCACCATTTTGATGAAGCATTTTAAGCTAAAATCTGTGAGCGATTTGTATTACCAAATTTCAAATGAAATTATAGATAGAACCAAAATAGATATTGAGGAAATTTTGACGGCAGATAAGGTGAAGGTGCCAGAAATTCACCCGCCTTCTAAGCCCAAAAGTGTACCAGTTTTGCCTAATGATGCTGTTATTTTGAGCGAAAATGAGGCAAACATGGAATATGCATTTGCCAAATGTTGTAGTCCAATTCCTGGCGACGAAATTTTTGGTTTTGTAACCATTGGTGAAGGGGTTAAAATACATAGAACTTCTTGTCCAAATTCATTGGCTTTAATGAGTAATTATGGGTATCGAATTATTAAAGCTAAATGGGCAGGCTCTGATCTGATGCAACCCAAAGCATTTCTTTCTTCCATTAAGGTTTCTGGAATTGATAGTGTGGGAATTGTAAGTATCATAACCGATATTATTTCAAAACAATTGCAGGTGAACATGAAATCAATTTCTATCAATAGCAATGAGGGAATGTTCGATGGGAATATCGTTTTGGAGGTTCATGATACCCGACAGCTAGAAAATATTATGACTGCCATCAAGAGTTCAAGTGATTTAATAACAGTAAATAGGGTGGATTTAGGCTAGGGGAAATTGTTTGCCATTGAATATCAGATGTTTGTTTTAGATTGCATGTGACCTAGCTAAATTCTTTCAACAGTGTGTCCGCGTATATGGTATCTAACTTGTATTTAGTTAACTTTGCCCTTTAATGAATATTCATGTTGGTTGATGCCTATAATGCAGAAAAAATAAAAGCCGAAGTAAAGGATAAATTTGTTGAGTTTTTAGAGAAACACCAACAAAGGAAAACCCCTGAGCGCTTTGCCATCCTTGATGAAATATATTCAAATAAGGAACACTTCGACGTTGAAACCTTGTTTGAACATATGAAGGACCGCAATTATAGGGTTAGCAGAGCTACGGTCTATAATACACTCGATTTACTTCTAGATTGTGGATTGGTTATTAAACACCAATTCGGAAGAAATATTTCAAGGTATGAAAGGGCTTATGGCTTTAGGCAACACGATCATTTAATTTGTAATCAGTGCAATGAGGTTTTAGAGTTTTGTGATCCAAGAATTCAACAAATAAAAACAACGATGGGTGAGTTAATGCAGTTTAATATTACCAACCATTCTTTGTATTTATTTGGTGAACCAATGGTTGACTCAGAGTCTAAATGTTTGTCGTGCAAAAAAATCGTAAAAAAGGAGAAATAGGAATATGAAGGTTGATGTTGTATTGGGCTTGCAATGGGGAGATGAGGGTAAAGGAAAAATTGTAGATGTTTTAACACCAAAGTACGATGTTGTTGCCAGGTTTCAAGGTGGACCAAATGCGGGCCATTCACTCGAATTTGGCGGAAATAAATATGTACTTAATACCATTCCCTCTGGAATTTTTCATGAGCATTGCATAAATATTATAGGTAATGGGGTAGTGGTAGATCCAGTTCAATTGCGCAAGGAAATTGAGAAAGCACAAACCACTGGCGTTGATATTCGCAAAAACCTCTATATTTCCGAAAAGGCTCATGTTATCCTTCCTACGCATAGGCTTGTAGATGCTGCTAGTGAGGCCTATAAAGGTATTCATAAGGTTGGCTCAACCCTAAGAGGAATAAGTCCTACTTACCAAGATAAAATTGGCAGAAGCGGTTTAAGAATAGGAGATTTAATTGCACCTAATTTTAGAGCTAAATATGATTCTGCAGTAAGCAATCACAAGAAGTTACTTGATTCATTTAATTATGAATACAACTTGGCCGACCATGAGCCAGCATTTTTTGAGGCGGTTGAGTTTTTAAAACAATTTAAGATTGTTAACTCAGAGTATTTTGTAAACGACCTTATTTCTCAAGGTAAACGTGTTTTAGCAGAAGGTGCCCAAGGCACTTTATTAGATATAGATTTTGGTTCATACCCATTTGTAACTTCATCAAATACCATAACAGGCGGAGCCTGCAGTGGTCTTGGTATTGCGCCGCAGAAAATTAACAAAGTTTACGGTATTTTTAAAGCCTATTGTACCCGCGTGGGCAATGGTCCGTTTCCTTCAGAGCAAGACAATGAAACAGGAGAATTGTTGCGTAAATTGGGTCATGAATTTGGGGCTACTACAGGCCGGCCAAGAAGGACGGGTTGGTTAGATTTGCCTACTCTTAAATATGCCATCATGTTAAATGGTGTAACAGATTTAATATGTACCAAAAGTGACGTGTTGAGCGGATTCAACGAGGTTCAAGTGTGCGATTCATACCAAATTGGAGATAAAATTACCTGCGAAATTCCTTTCAATCTTATGGATGAAGCTGTGATTCCTCAGTATAAATCATTCCCAGGTTGGACGGGCGACCTTACCAAAATTAGGAATTACCAAGATTTGCCACAAACATTCCAAAACTATATGGATTATGTAGAAAGTCAAATCAAGGTGCCTGTAAGCATCATTTCTGTGGGTCCAGACAGGGAAGAAACCATTCACAAATAGTTAGTTAACCAAACAGCGTTTGTAAATTTGAATGGTGTTTTCTAGTCCTAAATAGATAGCATCGCAAACCAAGGAGTGCCCTATCGATACTTCCAATAAATTAGGAATGTGCTGAGCAAAATATCGAAGATTTTCTTTGTCCAAATCATGTCCGGCATTTATTCCAATTCCAATTTCATTGGCAAATTTTGCCGCTGTAACGTAATTGGCAATCGCCACCTCTGGTCCTGCCAAATAATGCGCTGCATACGCTTCTGTATACAATTCTATCCTATCTGCGCCAAGGGCTTTAGCCCCTTCAATCATTTGTTTATTAGGGTCAACAAAAATAGAGGTTCTAATGCCCATAGATTTAAATTGGGCTACAATATCCTGCAAAAAATCTTTGTGCTTAAGTGTGTCCCAACCATGGTCGCTGGTTAATTGAACGTTGGCATCTGGTACCAAGGTTACTTGCTCGGGTTTTACGGTCTGAACCAACTCCAAAAATTTTTTTTCGCTTGGATTTCCTTCAATATTGAATTCTGTTTTAAGAATGTTTTTTAAAGCAATTACATCACTATATCTTATGTGTCTCTCGTCTGGTCTGGGGTGCACGGTAATTCCATCGGCACCGAAATTTTCGCAATCCATAGCAGCTTTTAGAATGTTTGGATTATTTCCACCTCTTGAATTGCGAATGAGTGCAAGTTTGTTTATGTTTACCGATAATTTTGTCATTTCGTAAATAGGATTTTATTCAACAAAAGTAGGGTTTCTATTTCAATTGCAAAGTTTGCTGAATCAAAGCATGAAAATTGTTTCTAAGTTAATTTTAGTAGTCTTATTTTTAACATACCACTTTGCTGGATATGCTAATCCCTCTGTTGATAGTTTGCAAAAAATACTCAACAGCAATGCCGATAATATAACCAAGGTAGATGCCAATTATTCTTTGGCAAAAATCCATGCCAAGAGCGAATCGCCAGAAATGAATAAATACCTATTCGAGTCACTTCAATTGGCGCGAGAAATTGGGTATAATGTAGGTATTGCCAAGGCTAATTTGTTGTTTGTAGATACACATCAAGGTTTATTAAACAATGATACCCTTATTCAATTATTAAAAGAAGCTGAACTTATTTTTGCTGAGGCTCTCATGCAACTGGAGAAGGCAAAGACCCTAAACCATCTGGGAATTTTATATGAGAGACAAGGCAAGTATAGGTTGGCTATCAACTGTTATTACAAGGCCTTATTTGTTTTTCAGTCACTGAACGATGAAACCGGCATTGCTAACGAAAAAAACAATATTGGTTTAATTCACCAACTTCAAAAGCAATATAAAAACGCCATTTTCTATTTTCAAGAAGCCATACAAATTGGGAAGAAAATAAATGATTTGGATGTTTTAGCAAATGCATACAATAATATGGGGATATGCTACCAAGAAATGGCAATGCCCTCAGTAGCATTAGGTTATTTCGAAAAAGTATATGATATAGATAAACAACAAAATATACCTCAAAACCTTGCGCTATCCTATAATAATTTAGGCGTTATTCAAACCGATTTAGCCAATTATGCTAAAGCCAAATATTATTTATTTAAGTCTCTTTCTTTGAAAAATAATTCAGATGACTATACGGGCCTGTCCAATACATTTAACAATATTGCAACAGTTTACCTGCAAACAAATAATTTTGATTCGGCCAAGTATTTTGTGCACCTAGCGATTAAAGAAGCAAAAGCCGAAATGGCTTATCCTATTCTGAAAGAATCTTATATTATTCACAGTAAGTTAAGTGAAAAACAAAGTTTATTGTCCGAAGCTCTTTATTACCAAAAGTTAGGTAATCAATTAGCTGATAGCTTAAATGGTGCAGAGAATACCATCCTTTTGGCGCAGATGGAAGATGATTACAACAATTTGTTTGATGAAAAATCCAAATTCGAGTATGAATCAGAAAAAGAAAAAAGTAAGCTCAAAACTGGACTTTTTATTCTGCTTTCAATCCTAGCAGTAATTCTTGTTTTGTTTATGGTTTATTACATTCTTAAAGTAAAAACCGCCTATAGGAATTTGCAAGTGAAACAAAAGAAAATTGAGGTTCAAAATAAGATTTTACAAGTAAAAAATATTGAAGTTCTTCAAGCTAAAGAAGCTGCCGAGGAAGCTGCAAATGTGAAGTCTCAATTCATAAGCACCATCAGTCACGAAATTCGTACTCCCCTAAATGCCATTATTGGTGTGGCAAATTTGCTAAATACAGGTAAGTCTTATCCTGATCAATTTGAGAACTTAAACATTCTAAAAATTAGTAGCGAGAACCTTTTACAATTGGTAAATAATATCCTCGATTTCAGTAAAATGGAAGCTGGGAAATTGCAATTGGAAAACATTGATTTTAACCTAAAGAGTTTAATCTATGATGTAAAAGATTTATTCTCTATTAAGGCAATGGAAAAAGGGGTGGAACTCCTGGTTGGCTATGATGAAAAAATTCCAAGCGTGCTCAAAGGCGATCCACTTAGAATTAATCAATTGCTCATTAATTTGGTAAATAATGGGATAAAGTTTACAGAATCTGGTTACGTTAAAATTGAAGTAACAGTTCAGCTATCTACCATTAACAATGTGTTATTGCATTTTTCTGTTTCAGACACTGGAATTGGCATCCCAACAAATAAGCAAGCAGAAATTTTTCATAGTTTCACCCAAGCAGATTCTAATACCACCAGAAAATATGGTGGTACCGGACTTGGACTATCTATTTGTAAAAGAATTTTAGAAAATCTGCACAGTAAGCTTATGTTGGATAGCATTGTGGGCAAGGGTTCAAAATTCTATTTTAACATTAACTTCGAAGTAAGTAGAAGTGCCTCAGTAGGCAAAAGTGCAAGAACGGCCTCTTTTGAAAACTCAATCCAAGGTAAAAGAGTTTTGGTAGTTGAAGATAATATGATGAATATTATGGTGCTTAGGCAGTTCCTTCAAAAATGGGGCGTTATCACAGAAATTGCCCTTAATGGCAAAGAGGGTGTTTCAAGATTAATGGAATCTAATTTCGATGCAATTTTGATGGATATTCATATGCCAGAAATGGATGGTATTGAGGCTACCATTATTATCAGAAAACTGGCAGATGAAAAGAAACGCAATGTGCCAATCATAGCACTTACTGCCGAAAATGAAATGCAATTCCGCCAAAAAGTTTACGAGGTAGGAATGAATGATTATATATTCAAGCCTTTTAATCCAGATGATTTGAAGGAAAGATTAGGCTATGCTTTATACAATAATCAAAGCATAGCCAAACCTTCTGTGAAAAACTAAGTATTACATGTTTCTTCTGTACTGACCTCCAACCTCAAATAAGGCATGGGTTATCTGTCCCAATGAGCAGTATTTAACCGTATCCATAAGTTCCTCAAATATATTGCCATTGTGTATGGCTACATATTGCAGTTTCTTTAACTTCTCAACTCCTTTTTCCATGTTTGCTTCTTTGAGGTTGTTTAACATGGTAATCTGAAATTCTTTCTCCGCAGTTGTTGATCTAATAACCTCCTTTGGCAGAACCGTTGGCGAACCTTTAGAAGATAAGAAAGTGTTTACGCCAATAATTGGAAACTCCCCTGTATGCTTTTGCATTTCATAATACATGCTTTCTTCTTGTATCTTATTTCTTTGATACATAGTTTCCATAGCACCTAAAACACCACCTCGCTCAGTTATTTTATCAAATTCGCTTAATACAGCTTCTTCAACTAAATCTGTTAACTCTTCAATGATAAATGAACCTTGTAATGGGTTCTCATTTTTTGCCAACCCTAATTCTCTGTTAATGATTAACTGAATGGCCATAGCCCTACGAACAGATTCTTCTGTAGGTGTTGTAATGGCTTCATCATAGGCATTGGTGTGCAAACTGTTGCAATTATCGTAAATGGCATATAGAGCCTGCAATGTTGTTCTGATATCATTGAAATCTATTTCTTGTGCATGCAAACTTCTTCCACTGGTTTGTATATGGTATTTGAGCATCTGACTTCTCTCATTTCCTCCATATTTCAATTTCATAGCCTTAGACCAAATTCTTCTAGATACCCTGCCTATTACAGAATATTCTGGGTCAATGCCATTAGAGAAAAAGAAAGATAAATTAGGTGCAAAATCATCAATGTTCATGCCCCTACTTAAATAGTATTCCACAAAGGTGAAACCATTAGAAAGGGTAAGTGCTAACTGGGTAATTGGATTTGCTCCTGCTTCAGCTATGTGATATCCACTTATAGAAACCGAGTAGAAATTGCGCACACCTTCATTAATGAAATATTGTTGCACGTCACCCATCACACGTAAGCTAAATTCAGTAGAGAAAATACAGGTGTTCTGTGCTTGATCCTCTTTTAAAATATCTGCCTGAACCGTCCCTCTAACTTGCTTAAGAGTGTCGACTTTTATTTTTTGATACACTTCAGCTGGTAATACCATATCTCCTGTTACACCCAAAAGCATTAAGCCTAAGCCATCATTGCCTTCTGGTAAGGTTTCATTATAGGTAGGTCTAACGGTCCCTCTTGCCTTAAAGTGTGCATCAATCTTGATGTTGATTTCTTCTTCAAGTCCGTTCTTCTTTATATACAACTCACATTGTTGGTCAATGGCTGCATTCATAAAAAAGGCACAAATAATAGCTGCCGGACCATTAATGGTCATTGAAACTGATGTCTTTGGATCAGCCAAATTAAAACCAGAATAAAGTTTCTTGGCTGCATCTAAACTCCAAACACTTACCCCTGAATTTCCAATTTTTCCATAAATATCTGGTCTATGATCTGGATCGTTTCCATAAAGGGTTACCGAGTCAAACGCTGTACTCAAACGGGCTGCCGGCATTCCTAAACTAACATAGTGAAAACGCTTATTTGTTCTTTCTGGTCCGCCTTCTCCGGCAAACATACGTGTTGGGTCTTCACCTTCTCTTTTAAACGGATAAATGCCAGAGGTGTATGGAAACTCGCCTGGAAAGTTTTCTTTTAATGCCCATCTCAAAATATCTCCCCAACCTTTAAATTTAGGAACCGCAACCTTAGGAATTTGAGAATGCGAGAGCGACTCGGAATGCGTCTTAATTTTAATTTCCTTGTCCCTTACTTTAAAAATATAGTACTCGTTCTTGTAGAGGCTAATTTTTTCTTCCCAAGTCTCTAGTATCACTTTGTTTCTTGGGTCTAAATCCAAAGCAACGGTATGGTAAGTTTCGTCTAAGGCTTTTACAATTCTGTCTTTATCGTCTAACTTAGATTCTTTTAGGGTCTCCATCGACGATTTCAATCCAAACAGTTTGTCGGCAATATCTGCTTGTTTACTCACCCACTTATCATAATTTCTATTGGTTTCAGAAATCTCCGATAAGTAGCGTGTTCTTGAGGGTGGTATGATGTAAATCTTTTCACTCATCTCCTCATCAATGCGGTAAGTAGAAACTAAATCTGCACCAGTCTTCTCATGAATTTTATCCATCACCGCCTTGTATAACCTATTCATGCCTGGGTCATTAAATTGGGAAGCAATGGTTCCAAAAACAGGCATTTCCTCTGGATTTCTATCAAACAATTGATGGTTGCGTTGGTATTGTTTCTTTACATCACGCAAGGCATCTAATGCACCTTTTTTGTCAAACTTATTGATGGCTATAATGTCGGCAAAATCCAACATGTCTATCTTCTCAAGTTGCGTGGCTGCACCATATTCTGGTGTCATCACATATAGAGAAGTATTGCTATGCTCAATAATTTCTGTATCACTTTGTCCAATTCCAGAAGTCTCTAAAATAATTAAATCAAAA
Organism: Bacteroidia bacterium; assembly: GCA_044370475.1. GTDB lineage: Bacteria > Bacteroidota > Bacteroidia > UKL13-3 > UKL13-3 > B1. Next base: position 3,365 of record JBILVK010000074.1, on the reverse strand, counting down.
TTGGCTGCCTTTACAATATCAATGGCCTCTTTTACATATTTTGATAAGGCTAAGTTACTCTGACGTGTAGCCAACGAGCGCATATATACCCTTGAATTCTTAATGGAATTCATCCTAATTCTATCTCCTAAAAGAGCACCGCCAGTTTTCCTTTTACTTGGGTCAACAGAAATAATGGCAATGTGCTTTTCTGGAAAATCCAATAAAAACCTTCTAACCAATTCGTCAACTAAAGAGGATTTACCAGCGCCTCCAGTTCCTGTAATTCCTAAAACGGGTGAATCAGAAATTTTCCAATCTTTTTGTTTTTGAACTTCATGGAATAACTCAGGATAATTTTCTGCCGCAGAAATTAACCTAGCTATCGATTTATCATCTTTCTCAATAAGGTGTTTTACCTCTCCATTTAAATTGGTTCCAGTGGCAAAATCACATTGCTGAAGCATGTCATTTATCATGCCTTGCAATCCCATTGCCCTGCCATCATCTGGATGGTAAATGCGAGAAATTCCATATTGATGCAACTCAGCAATTTCTTCCGGCAAAATAGTACCGCCACCTCCTCCAAAAATGCGAATATGCTCACACCCTTTTTCTACCAATAAATCACGCATATATTTAAAATACTCAACGTGACCACCCTGGTAACTTGTCATTGCTATAGCATTTGCATCTTCTTGAATGGCAGTGTTAACAACCTCTTCGGCACTTCTATCATGCCCTAAATGAATAACTTCTGCACCACTTGCCTGAATAATTCTACGCATGATGTTAATGGCTGCATCATGCCCATCAAATAAACTGGCAGCTGTTACAACCCTTATTTTGTTTTTAGGAATATATTTATCAATGTTTTCCATATCTAAATTTTGTGGCTATTAATTAGCAAAAATAGGCTTTTAGCCCATAAAAGAAAGCGCAAATCCCAAAACCTAAAAGCGATATGAAAATGAGTTTCTTATATTAAATATATTATTTGGATTATTGGCTGGAGGATGTGAGTTGTAGGTCTGCGAAAAACTAAATTTAAAGCTCAGTTTTTTTGTGATTAACCACTCCGCCTTTAATTCAGAAGAAAGCCTAAAGTCACTAAAATCAATTAAGTCGGGCTGATAGTAACTTACAAAATCAAAATTGAAATGCTTCTCTTTAAAATACAGAAAAGAAAAGTATAAACTCAACCTATTTTTTACGTTCTTTAGACTTTTATCAGTAGTTTGTTCATATTCATACATCCACATAGGGCCTACAAAAATTTTCATGCTATCGGCATAGAATAGCCTAATACGCGGACCTGCACCCAAAAGGCCTCTAAATTTTAAACCAATTTGTTGGTTAAATTGCGTTTGCGCAAATGCTTCTCCACTTAAAAAAGGTTTTATATACCGTTTGAACCGAAGATGCTGATAACTGTTATAATCCAAGTTCTCAGAATTAGCCCTTACAAAATTAAATTCATTAACAAATAATACGGTGTTTAGCGCTTGAACTTGCATCAAATTAATCTTGTTTCCTGTAGAAATTACCTGGTTTGTGTTTTGAATTAAGTTAAAACTAAAATCAATATTGCCATGCCAACCAGAATCTCTCGAATCATATTGCTTCGACTCAATGTTTATAACCTGTTGAGCCTTAATTTCTAAGGCCAAAACAAGGAGAGAGAATAAGATTATTTTTGCTTTCAATTTGCTGCAAAAATAAAAACCTTGCGAAATAAGACACGGGCAAATTTTTATTTTTACTACATTTGCAATCCAAATAATTTAATAAGTATGGAATTAAAAGATGTTGTGGCCATTGCAGGCCAAAGTGGATTACATAAAATTGTTGGCAGAAGCAAGAATGGATTAATTGTAGAAACCATTGGTTCAGGCAGAAGATTCTCTACCAGTTTCCAAGATAAGGTTTCAGTGTTGGAAGACATTTCAATTTATACCGTTGAGGAAGATCTTCGTTTAAATTTAGTTTTATTAAAACTAAACGAAAAGGGCAACGTTCCAGCTGCAAAAGAAGATATGAAAGTATTGCGTGCCTATTTAATTGAAGCAATCAACCTAGATAGCGAGCGCGTTTACGATAACGATATTAAGAAGTTGTTGAATTGGTACCATTGGCTTAAAGATGTCTTAGATTTTTCTAAACTGGCTGAACCAAGTGCCGATGCTGAAGAGTTAAGTGCTGAGGATGCAAATGTAGAAGCTGCGCCAGAAGCCGCAACTGAAGAGGTTAAACCTAAAAAAGTAGCTGCTAAGAAAACGTCAACTCCTAAAACAACTGCACCTAAAAATGCAGCCGCTCCTAAAGCAAATTCAAAAGGTGCTGGTGGTTCTAAAACCAGCTACCGTCCAAAAGCAGTTTAATACAAACTTGTTTATAATAAAAAAGGGCTCGATGTTATCATCGGCCCTTTTTTGTTGAGTGAGTAGTTGTGTTATTTCTATTTTACGCTTCGCTTTCCATAAATGCCTTGTTGAAGTTTTCCTTCAATTGACATTCACAATTTAATGGCAAAAACTTGGCACTAAAATGTCTAAGTTGTTTTGGCTGCCAAGCAATCCTCATTCCCTTTAATTTATCTTTTCTTTCATTGATTTCAAGTAATGCTTCAATCACATAATCAATGTGACTTTGGGTATAAACCCTTCTAGGTATAGCTAATCTAACTAAATCCATAGGGGCAGCTTTTTCTGTTCCATCCATTTGTGCTCCAAACATTACTGTTCCAATCTCACAAGCCCTTATTCCTGCATGTAAATACATTTCTACTGCCAATGATTGTCCAGGGTACTCCAAGGGTGTTATGTGACTTAACATGCTTCTTGCATCAATATAGACGGCATGTCCGCCTGCTGGCTTAACTATTGGAATTCCTGCGTCGGATAAGTGCTTTGCCAAATATTGGGTTGAACTTATTCTGTAATGCAAATAATCTTCATCAATTACTTCTTCTAATCCAGTGGCAATGGCCTCTAAATCCCTTCCCGCCAATCCACCATAGGTTGGAAAACCTTCAGTTAATATCAATAAGTTTCTAGCTGCTTCTGCCCAAACTGGGTTGTTCATCGCAAGCCAGCCACCCATATTTACCAATGCATCCTTTTTAGCACTCATGGTGCATCCATCAGCATACGAAAATATTTCCTGAACAATGGCTTCAACTTTAACATCTGCATAACCAGGTTCACGCATTTTAATGAACCAAGCATTCTCTGCAAACCTACATGCATCCATAAACAAAGGAATATCATATTTCATACAGATATACTTCGTTTCTTTAATGTTTTCCATAGAAACAGGCTGTCCACCTCCAGAATTATTGGTAATGGTAAGCATCACCAACGGAATATTCTCTACTCCCTTTTCTA